>NZ_VWWK01000037.1:0-52532 GCF_011753035.1 Burkholderia sp. Ax-1720
TGTGAGACTCTTGATACTTTTGCTGACCTGATCCGGAGATCAGGACCGCTTCCATCAAGCGTCCACACTTATCGGCTGTAGATTTTTAAAGAGCGTGTCTGCGAAGCAACTTGGTTTCTTCAGCAGCGCTGCGTTTTCAGCAGCAGAGAAGCGAGATTATGATCAACATTTCGCAGCGCGTCAACTACTTTTTTCAGCGCCGCGATCAACAGACTTCGTCGATCACTTCTCAGCCAAACGAATCAGCGGCCAACTGCTCAGGCGCTCGACTTGTCCAACCTTGCTTCTTCTTTCGTGCCGCGTTTCCGTTAGCGCGAAAGAGGCGTGATTCTAAGCAGGCTTTAGCCAGCGCGCAAGGGGGAATCGAACATATTTTTTCGCCTCTCTCTCACCTCCCCCTCTCCTCGCTTCGCCAGCACGTACCGGAATTCTCGTAGCCGTCCGGACGACCCGCTGCTCCGCGCGGGAACCGACTAAAATGGCAGGTTCAAAGCACCCACCTCTAACTATCCAGATCTATGCGCCAGCGAACCGCCAAACGCCTCCCCCCCGATGCCGACAAACTGGTCGGCCTGTCGCTCGCGCTGTTCGCATCCGGCAGCCGTGTCGAGGACCGGTTCTGGGAAGCGAAGCTCGACGCGCTGCTCACGAAGGTGATCCGCAACGGCAATCAGACGACCCTCGACGCCGCGCTCGACCATCTGCAACAGAATCATCCCGATGCCTATGGCGCGCTCGCCGACATGGCGGAGACCCACAGCGAATCGCTGCTCGTCGAACACGAGGGGCAGACGCACGAAGCGCTGCTCGTCGCCGTGCCGATTCTCGCCTGGACGCGCTACATGATTCCGTCCGGGACGCTCAAGGCCGAAATCGCCGAGGTCCTGCGCACCCACCTGCAGGCACATGTGCTCGCGGAACACACGCACGTCGCGCTCGCCCCCTTCCTCTACAGCATCGACCAATTGCCGCGCCATCACGTCGAGGCTTATCGCCTCACGCAGCAGCTCGCACAAGCCGCGCTCGGCGGCCAGGCGCCCCGCCTCAACTTCGGCGACCTGCCTGAAACCTCGCCGATCCTGGCCGACCCCCGCTTCCTGCTGGCCGTGGTCGCGACGCCGGCCGGCTCGCCGATGTTCCGCTGGCAGGAAGAAGAGCAAGGCGCGCGCATCGAACGCGGCCAGTGCCTCGAGCAATGGACCAGCCAGGGCGGCGGCAATCTGGCCAACGCGCTGCCGGGCTGCGAATTCGAATGCCTGCTGCCGGACGCCTATTACTCGGCATGCCGCGACGCCGACGAGCGCGTGCGCCCGCATACGGTTCGCACCGCCATCCGTTACCTGTTCGACACGATCGGCGCTGCCCCGCAGGAACTGCGGGCTGTCGTCGCAGGCTTCGGCGAGCGCCGCATCGACGAATACCGGATCGGCTTCACGCGACGCGGCAGCAACGACGTGATCTACGGCGTCGTGTGGCCGCTGTATGGACGCGAGAACGGCGACATCGCCGTGGAGGACACGATGGTCGATGCCGAGGCCCCGGTCGACGGCCCGATCGAGGAAATCGTCTCGCTGCTGAAGGATACGGGCGTGACCGACATCCGCCGTCACGCCGGCCGCTTCGAACCGGAATACTGCGACGATTGCGGCGTTCCGCTGTATGCCGACCCGCTCGGTGAAATCGTCCACGCCGAAATGC
The DNA here is from genome assembly GCF_011753035.1 of Burkholderia sp. Ax-1720. Lineage (NCBI taxonomy): Bacteria > Pseudomonadati > Pseudomonadota > Betaproteobacteria > Burkholderiales > Burkholderiaceae > Burkholderia > Burkholderia sp. Ax-1720. The sequence goes on from NZ_VWWK01000037.1 coordinate 1,699, forward strand.
CGGAAGACGCCTCCCCCGCCCAGCCGCATTTCCATTGAGCCGGCACGCCGCCAGGCTGTTTCACAGCGACAAAGAGCCGCCCGCGAGGCGGCTCTTTTTTTTCACATACTTGCACCTCTTCCTATGACGTTCGGCTAGGCCGACGCGACGTAATCGTTTTGTCATCATGTTCGCGACGCTAATCGTCATCACGCTACAAACCAAACGAAGGAGGCAGCGATGAGATTCCTGGTGTTGAGTCCTGACGCGGAGCGCCGCGACGGCTTGAAGGCGTTGCTGCGGCAGATCGATCGGCACGGCGGCTACAACGATGCCAAGGATTGGCGGCAGGCCATGCGCGTCGTCAGGCAGCACAGCTTCGACATGATCATCGTCGACGCCCCGCACGGGCCTCGTCTCGGCGATCTGCGCGCGCTGTGCGAGGCCAGCGCGCCGACGCCCGTCGCGGTACTGGTCGACGATACGTCGGCCACGGCAGCCCAGGAACAGTTCGCGACCGGCGCGCAGGGCGTGGTTCCGCGCAGCATGGGCTCCCACCTCGTGATCCGGGCCTTCGAAATGGTGCTGCTGGGCGGTTACTACATACCGCCCGGTGCGCTCGATCTCATCGAAGCACGCCTGGCCGGCGATCGTTCAGTCCGTATCGCCAGGAAGATCCCCCTGCGCCGCCAACCGAGCACCGGCGTCCTCTCACCCAGGCAAGCGCAGATCATGCGTTTCGTGCACATGGGCAACACGAACAAAATGATTGCCCGCACGCTCGGCATCAGCGAAGGCACGGTCAAGATCCATCTCGCCAGCATTTTCCAGCAGCTCGGCGCGGCCAACCGTGCCGCCGCCGTGGCAATCTACAACGGCTGGCTGCCGCCGCATCTGGAGGTGCTCGCGACGGCCCGCCAGACCCAGTCGCGCCCCTTGTTCGGCTCACCAGGCTCGATTCCGCCATCCCCACGCGCAAGCCGCAGGAAATATCCGCTGGTTGCCTACGAGGGGCCGCAGATCCCGGTACCCATGGCGGCCGAGCCGGAGCCGACGACGCCGAAACGCAACACCTGAGTCGGCACCGGGCGTCGAATCGGTTCCCATTTTTCAGCGTCAACGAGTAATATTCGAAGCATGGGCTTCCTCTACACGCCGCTTCCGCTCTGGGTCGCCGTCGGTGGCTGGATTGCCGCCGCGGCGGCGCTCGCGCTCGCGTCGTGGAAGCGTCCGTTCAGCCGCCTCAAGGATCCGACACTGCAGCACGTCTGGTGTGCGCTGATCGCCACGATCACCGTGCTCTGGGCTTCGAACGCCTGGCTCGACGACGGCCTCGTCATGCATCTGCTCGGCGCGACGCTGATCGCGACCCTGTTCGACTGGACGCTCGCCTTGATCGCGATGGGCGCCGTCACCGGCATCGCGGCCATCGTCTTCGATGCGAGCTGGCAGGGTGTCGGCCTGACCTATCTCGTCTACGGCGCCCTGCCGGTTGCCATTTCGACGCTGTTCCAGCGTGCCGCGGTTGCCTGGCTGCCCCACAACCTCCCGACCTTCATCGTCGGCCAGGGCTTCATCGCCCCGGCCGTCACCATCGGCGTCGTGGCCGCCGCAGCGGCAGGCGTGCAGATCGGCATCGCCGACGGCTCGGCCCTGGTGATTCCGGCCGGTTATGGCTTGAACACGCTGCTGCTCGCACTCGGCGAGGCCTGGTTCACCGGCATGGCCACCGCCCTGATCGCGATCTACCGGCCGGCCTGGGTGACCACCTTCGATGTGCGTCGCTACCGTCTCGGCGGCCCTCGCGCCTGAAAATATCCGCTGCGGCTCGGGCAATCGTGCCGGCTCGGTTCGCGAGCCGGCACTTTCGACCAGGCAAACAGCAGCATGTCAAAAAAATTGCGCTAAGATTGAACTCTTCGCCTTCGTCGGGCATCTTACGTGCCCGGCGACTCAATTCCGCACTCTCGAATCCTGATGGACAGCTTCCCCGCCCAGCGTCTATTCGGCGTGTTCGGCAAGCTGGCAGCCTGTGTCGCAGGCCTGTCGCTTGCGCTTTCCGCCCCCGCCTTCGCCGACCTGCTCGATCAGCGCACCGAACTGATCAACAAATACGTCACCGAAATGCATGCCGATCCGCTCGTCGCCGACTGCGCCGCGCACGGCAATTTCATTGCGAGCACATCGAGTGCATTCGATCACGTCGAATTCCCGCCCAGCGCATTCGACAGCGGCAATGCCACGATCACCCCCTGGAACGACTCGTTCGACGAGGGCAAGCAGCGCATCAAGGTCGACAGCATCGTGACGGTCGAAGGTCTCGGTATTTCGCAGAACGGCGGTGACCCGGCCAGCCTGAAATTCCGCTGCGGCTATGTCGGCAGCCAGATGCTCGCCTTCAGCTGGAACGACCCGGTCCCTCCCGCCAGGCCGCGCGCCGAGCGCAGCAGTTCGTCGAAGCGGCAATTGCACGGTGGTCATCGCGGCAAGGGCAAGGCCAAGGCGAGCGGCAAGAGCACTCGCAAATCGGCGACGGTGAAGAAATCGACGACGAGCAAGAAAGCCGTCAAGAAGAAGAGCACGGCGAAGAAATCCTGAGCTCCGGCGCCCTCGCGGCGCGTCACGATCGGCTCTTCATGCAAAAGGCCGGAATGCGTCGACATTCCGGCCTTTTGTTTTGCGCATTCAACGCCGAGGCATCGTCTCCTCAGGCAAAGCGCTGCAGATGGTTCAGGATCGGCAGCAGCATCGAGGCACCGAGCGCCGCGCTGCGCTCGCCGTTCCAGCCGACGCGCTCGTCCGGCAGGTTGGCGTTGTCCTTGAACGGCATTTCGAGCGTCAGCGACAGGCAGCCGAAGGCGTGGCCGATGTATTTCGAGGCCAGCTTGAGCGCATCCTCGCGATACTTGCTGGCCGCATAACCATGCTCGTCCTGGAAATCGGGGCTTGCCTGCTTGAACGCGGCGATGAACGCGTCCTGCTCCTCGCGCTGGCGATCGGTGAAGCCGGGCAGCATTTCCGAACCGGCCACGAACACGTAGGGCAGGTCCTCGTCGCCGTGGATGTCGAAGAACATGTCGCAGCCGATCGCGTGGATCGCATCGCGCACCACCAGCACTTCGGGGCTGCGCGCCGCGTCGGGTTCCATCCACTCGCGGTTCAGGTTGGCGCCGACCGCGTTGGTGCGCAGGTTGCCGTGCACGCTGCCGTCGGGATTCATGTTCGCGACGATATAGAAGGTCGCGTGATCGTAGAGCTTGCGCGCCACCGCGTCGCCCGCCCAGTCGCCCCAGCCGGCCAGACGCTTGACCAGCCCTTCCACGAACCATTCGGCCATCGATTCGCCGGGATGCTGGCGCGCGATGACCCATACCTTCTTCTTGCTGCCATCCTCGTCGGGCGTGCCGAGCACGAGCAGGGACATCGGCCGCCCCTCGACGGTGCGGCCCAGCTCGACCACGTTGGCCTGCGGCATCTGCTGGATCGCGCCGAGGAATTCCGAATGACGCTCCTCGCCATAGGGCTCGAAGTAGGCGTAATAGATGCTGTCGAATTCCGGCGTGTGATCGATCGTCATCACCTTGCCGTCGAAATCGGTCGGCACGCGGAACCAGTTCACGCGGTCATAGCTCGCCGCCGCGCGATAACCGCGCCAGCCCGCCGGGTAGGCGCTCTCGTGCGCGTTCTCGAAACGCATCACGCAGCGCTCGCCGCGCGCGCCCGACAGGCGGAAATAGAACCATTGCGCGAACTCGGATTGATTGTCGCCGCGAATCCGCAGGCGGATCTCCTCGGGACGCTCGCAGGACACGACGTCGATCGCGCCGGCATCGAACTGGGTGGAAATCGAGAGAGTCATCTTGTCTCCAGGTAGCCGCGCCCTCTTGAGGCACGGGATCAGATCGGAACCTCGGGGACGGCGCGTGGATTACGCGCCGATCCGCCGACGGAACACATAGGTGGAATCGTTCGAGGCCTCGGCGTCGAAGGCATACCCTTCCTCGGCGAAGTCCTTCAAATGCTCGGCCGACGCGATGCGCCGGGTCACCGCGTAACGCGCCATCAAGCCGCGCGCGCGCTTGGCGTGGAAGCTGATGATCTTGTAGCGGCCGCCCTTCCAGTCCTCGAACACCGGCGTGATGACCGGCGCGTCGAGCAGCTTCGGCTTCACCGACTTGAAGTACTCGGTCGAGGCGCAGTTCACGAGCACGCGTGCGTCGCCATCGCGCGAGGCCAGTTGCGTGTTCAAGGCCCGCGTGATGCGCTCGCCCCAGAAGGCATAGAGATCCTTGCCGCGCGGATTCTGGAAACGCGTGCCCATCTCGAGCCGATACGGCTGCAGCAAGTCCAGCGGGCGCAGCAGCCCGTAGAGGCCGGACAGCACGCGCACATGCTGCTGGGCATAGTCGAGGTCGGAGGCGGACAAGGTCCGCGCGTCGAACCCCTCGTAGACATCGCCATTGAAGGCGAGCACCGCCTGCTTGGCGTTGGCGGCCGTGAACTGGCGCGACCAATCCGCGTAACGCTGGAAGTTGAGACGGGCCAGCGGGTCCGAAATGTCCATCAGCGTGGAAATCTGCTGCGGCGACAGTTTCCGCAATCCCTCGATCAGCTCGGCCGCGTCTTCGATGAAGTCGGGCAGCGTGTGGGTCGGAATATGGGGCGGGGTCTCGTAATCGAGCGATTTCGCGGGAGAGAGAACGATTATCATAGAGGCTCGCCGGCACGCGGTGCGGTGCCGTCAGACGAAAACCACCGATTGTAACGAATGCCCAGCCCCAACGCTCCGCGAGACGGGCACCGCGTGGTGCTCGACTCGAACGTCTGGATCGACATCCTCGTGTTCGACGACCCCGCCGTGCGCCCGATCCGGGCCGCGCTCGAGAACGGCAGCCTGGTTGCCCTGATCGATGCGCGCTGCCTGAACGAACTCGAGCACGTGCTCGACTATCCGCAATTCGCCTCGCGCGCGCTCGACAAGGCCGCCGCGCTGGCCACCGTCGCCCGGCTCTCGCAAGCGGCCGACGGCTCGGCCCCGCTGCCCGAGGACGCGCCGCCGCTGCCGAAGTGCAAGGACCGCGACGACCAGAAATTCCTCGAACTCGCCCGGGCCGTCGATGCCGACTGGCTCGTGTCGAAAGACCGCGCGCTGCTGAAGCTCTCGCGCCGCACCGAACGCGACTTCCACTTCCAGATCGCGCAGCCGGCACCGTTCGTGAGCGCCTGCGGGCTCGAACCCGCCGAACCCACCGAGCCGACGTCGGCCTGAAGGCCGCAGCCCGCGCCGCGCTCGGCCCCGTCCACCCCATCGCATCCGCCCGACACACGATGAACGCACCGTCCGCCTCGCCCGTCACGCCCGCCATCGTTTCCCGCCTGCCGCAGGTCGGCACCACGATCTTCACGGTCATGAGCGCGCTCGCGGCCGAAAAGGGCGCGGTCAACCTGGGCCAGGGCTTCCCCGATTTCCATTGCGATCCGAGGATCATCGAGGCGGTCGCCGAGGCGATGCGCGACGGCCACAACCAATATCCGCCGATGACGGGCGCCGCGCCGCTGCGCGAGGCGATCGCCGACAAGATCGAACGGATCTACGGCCGCCGCTACGACGCGGCCAGCGAGATCACCGTCACGGCCGGCGCGACGCAGGCGCTGCTGACGGCGATCCTCTGCGCGGTCCACCCCGGCGACGAGGTGATCGTGGTCGAGCCGACCTACGACAGCTACCTGCCCTCGATCGAACTCGCCGGCGGCAAGCCGGTGTTCGTCACGCTGGAAGCGCCCGACTACGCGATCCCCTTCGACAAGCTGGCGGCCGCGATCACGCCGAAGACGCGGCTGATCCTGATCAACACGCCGCACAACCCGACCGGCACGGTCTGGCGCGAATCGGACATGCGCCAGCTCGAGGAGATCGTGCGCGGCACCGAGGTGCTGATCCTATCGGACGAGGTCTACGAGCACATGGTCTACGACGGCGAGCGGCACGAGAGCGTGGCGCGCTACCCGGAACTCGCGGCGCGCAGTTTCATCGTCTCGAGCTTCGGCAAGACCTATCACGTGACGGGCTGGAAGGTCGGCTACGTCGCCGCGCCGGCAGCGCTGACGGCCGAATTCCGCAAGGTCCACCAGTTCAACGTGTTCACCGTCAACACGCCGATGCAGGCCGGGCTCGCCAGCTACCTGCGCGATCCCGAGCCCTACCTGACGCTGCCGGCGTTCTACCAGAAGAAGCGCGACCTGTTCCGCGCCGGGCTCGCCTCGACGCGCTTCAAGCTGCTGCCCTGCGCCGGCACCTACTTCCAGTGCGTCGATTATTCGGCGATCAGCGACCTGCCCGAGGCGGAATTCGCCAAGTGGCTGACCGCCGAGATCGGGGTTGCCGCGATCCCCGTGTCGGCCTTCTATCACGAGCCGCACGAATCGGGCGTGGTGCGCTTCTGCTTCGCCAAGCGCGAAGACACGCTCGCGACCGCGCTGGAGCGCCTCTCGCGGCTCTAAGCGGGCCGCGCGGCGCCGGCAGCTTCCCGAGTTCGCGCCGCGGCTGCCCTGGCCCCAGCCCGCGCAGCCGCCCTGGCCTAGCGCCTGGCGCCGTTCGCCTCGAGATAAGCCTTGCGATCGGCCGTCACGCGCTGCGCGGCGGGACGCTCGCCCACCAGCTTCGAATACGCCTTCCAGTCGATTCCCGCCTCGACCACCAGATCGCGGCCATACACGGCCTTGGTCGCGAGCCCCACGATCGGCAGGTGGATATAGGCGGCCACGTCGGCCATCCCGTAGGTCTCGCCGAGCACGTAGGGCGCGAAGCGCGTCATCTTGCGAAACGCGGCCAACGCGCCGACCAGGCGCTTCTCGACGCGCCGCTGCGTCTCCTCGCTGGCCGTGCCGCCGAAAAATGCCAGCCCGTACAGGCTGCGCGCGACCCATTCGAGATACAGTTCGACGAAGACGGTGATTTCCCGCACCTTGGCCGCCTCGAACGGATCGGCCGGGAACAGGCCCTTCTCCGGATAACGCGCGGCAAGGTACTCGACGATCGCCTGCGATTCCGACAGCGAGCCGTGCTCGGTGCGCAGGAACGGCACCTTGCCGAACGGCGAGGCGTCGAGCGCCTCGTCACCGCTCAGCGGCAGCGTATGAATCTGCTCCTCGAAATCGATCTCGTGATCGAGCAGCACCAGCTTCACCTTGTTGTAGTAGTTCGATAAGGGCAAACCACAGAGCTGCAGCATCATCGTTCTCCTGTCCTGACGGGTTCGAGGCGCGAGCCCTGCTCGTGAAATCCGCGGCTCGTCGCGACATGCCGAATAGCACGTTCGTGCTAGTCTAAAGCACTTCGCAGCCCCGACCACCGGACGCGCGTTCATGCATTCGCCGCGCCGGCCAAAAGACCGACATCCTGGAGACATCCGCATGAGCGCCGAACTGCTCGCGTCCCGCCCCGCCGAAAGCGAATCGACCCTGGTCTTGACGCTATCGAATCCGGGCGCGCGCAACGCCCTGCATCCCGACATGTACGCGGCCGGCCTCGAGGCGATGAACACCGCCGAGCGCGATCCCTCGATCCGCAGCGTGGTGCTGACCGGCGCGGATCGCTTCTTCTGCGCCGGCGGCAACCTGAACCGGCTGCTCGAGAATCGCGCCAGGGATCCCGCGGTGCAGGCCGCCAGCATCGACCTGCTAGGCGAATGGATCACCGCGATCCGGACCGTCACCAAGCCGGTGATCGCGGCGGTCGAAGGCGCGGCCGCCGGGGCCGGTTTCTCGCTGGCGCTGGCCTGCGACCTGGTCGTCGCCGCCGAGGACGCGAAATTCGTGATGTCCTACGCGCGCGTCGGACTCACGCCGGACGGCGGCGGCTCCTGGTTCCTGGCCCGTGCACTGCCGCGCGCGCTGGCCACTGAAATCCTGATCGAGGGCAAACCAATCGTGGCCCAACGCCTGCATGATCTCGGCGTCGTCAATCGCCTCGCGCGTGCCGGCTCGGTGCTCGGCGAAACGCTGGCCTGGGCCGACGAGCTCGGCCGCATCTCGCCGAACGCCGTCACGCGCGTGAAGGCCTTGCTCGCCGACGCGCCCGAGCAGCCGCTCGCGGCGCACCTGGTGGCCGAGCGCGATCATTTCGTCGCCTCGCTCCATCATGCCGACGGGCTCGAAGGCATCACCGCCTTCCTAGAGAAACGGCCGCCCGTCTATTCCCGATGATCCCAGGATGACCACTATCTATACCCTGCCGACTCGCCGCCGCATCTACCTGATGCGACATGGCGACGTCACCTATTTCGATGCCCGGCAACAGGCGATCGACCCGGACGCGGTACCGCTCAACGAACTCGGCCGGGCCCAGGCCCGCGCGGCCGGCCGCGCCTTCGCCGCGCAATCGATCCGCTTCGACCGCGTGATCACCAGCGGCCTGAATCGCACCGTCGAAACGGCCTCGCTCGTGCTCGCGGAAACCGGACAGGCGATCGACGTCGAGATCGAACCGGCATGGCGCGAAATCCGCGGCGGCCATCTTGCCGACCTGCCGCCGGAGGATGTCGAGGCGGCCTTTATCGGCGCCTTCCACGGCATCGTCCCCGAACACGTGCCCTTCCTCGGCGGCGAAACCATTGGCGAGCTGATCGATCGCGTGCTGCCGCCGCTCGCGGCGCTGCGCGCCGATCCCGGCTGGGACACCGCGCTGCTGGTGCTGCACGGCGGCGTCAACTGTGCGCTGCTGTCCCATGCCACGCTGCCCGAGCAGCGGCTGTTCATCGGACGCTTCGCGCAATCGACCGCCTGCATCAACGTGCTCGACGTCGGCCAGCATGCGCACGACTGGGTGATCCGGCAACTCAACTACACGCCGCCCGATGCGCTGCATCGCGACGCTCGCAACACCGTCATGGAAGTGCTCTATCACCAATTCGTTCAGGCCAACGCGGGAAGCTGAACCCGCGCGGCGCCCCGGAGGCAAGGATGAGGCAAGCGCAGCAAGGAGCGGCAAAACCGGACGATTATTCGGCCTTCGAGGGCACAGCGCCGGTCAGCGCGGCCCAGCACATCGACACCGCGGCGCTCGACACCTGGCTCGCCGCCCATGTGAGTGGGTATGCGGGCCCGCTCTCGATCGAGCAGTTCCGCGGCGGGCAGTCGAACCCGACCTTCAAGCTCGTCACGCCGACGCGCCGCTATGTGCTGCGCGCCAAGCCGGCGCCGGTCGCCAAACTGCTGCCCTCGGCCCACGCGATCGAGCGCGAGTACCGCGTGATGGCCGCGCTCGCCGATACCGACGTGCCGGTGCCGCGCATGCTCGCGCTCTGCGAGGACGAATCGGTGATCGGCCGCGCCTTCTACGTGATGAGCTGCGTCGAGGGGCGGGTGCTGTGGGATCCTGCGCTGCCCGGCATGACGCAAGCCGAGCGCGCCGCCCACTACGACGAGATGAATCGCGTGATCGCCGCGCTGCACCGGCTCGACCCGCAGGCGCTCGGACTCGGCGACTATGGCAAGCCCGGCAATTACTTCGCGCGCCAGATCGGGCGCTGGAGCAAGCAGTACGCCGCCTCGGAAACCGAGCCGATCGAGGCCATGCACCGGCTGATCGAATGGCTGCCGCAGCATATCCCGGCCGCCGACGCAGCCCGGCAACGCAGCGCCATCGTCCATGGCGACTTCCGGCTCGACAACCTGATCTTCGCGCCCGACGCGCCGCGCGTGCTGGCCGTGCTCGACTGGGAACTCTCCACGCTCGGCGATCCGCTCGCCGATTTCTCCTATCACTGCATGACCTGGCATACCGAGCCGGGACGATTCCGCGGCATCGGCGGGCTCGACCTGGCCGCGCTCGGCATCCCCGACGAACGTCACCACATCGCCAGCTATGTCGAGCGCACCGGCTTCACGATCGAGGGCGACTGGCATTTTTATCTCGCCTACAACATGTTCCGGATCGCCGCGATCCTGCAAGGCATCATGAAGCGCGTGGCCGATGGCACCGCCTCCAGCGCGCGTGCGCTCGACGCCGGCCGGCAGGCACGGCCGATGGCGGAACTCGCCTGGCGCTACGCCCAGCAAGTGCGCTGAACACAATGGGCTCGGCAGCACATCGAGCCCGGCCGATTCTTCGTTCCGGTTCTTCGTTCCGATTCCGATCGACGCCCTACTCCAGCGAGGTGGCAATGGAATTCGATTACTCCCCCAAGGCCGAGGTCCTGCGCGAGCGGCTGCTCGCCTTCTTCGACACCCACATCTATCCGAACGAGCGCGTGTTCCATGAGGAGATCGCGCGCAACCGGCGCGACGGCAACGCCTGGCGCGCGGTCGGCCTGCTCGACACGCTGAAGGACGAGGCGCGCGCGGCCGGGCTATGGAACCTGTTCCTGCCCGAATCCGATCGTGGCGCCGGCCTGTCGAACCTGGACTACGCGCCGCTCTGCGAAATCATGGGACGCGTGCCCTGGGCGCCCGAGGTCTTCAACTGCAACGCGCCCGACACCGGCAACATGGAAACGCTCGAGCGCTACGCCAGCGACGATCAGAAACGCGAGTGGCTCGAGCCCCTGCTCGACGGCACGATCCGCTCGGCCTTCCTGATGACCGAGCCGGAAGTGGCTTCGTCGGATGCCACCAATATCCGCACGCGCATCGAGCGCGACGGCGACAGCTACCTGATCAACGGCCACAAATGGTGGTCCTCGGGTGCCGGCGATCCGCGCTGCAAGCTCTATATCGTGATGGGCAAGACCGATCCCGAGGCGCCGCGCCATGCGCAGCAGTCGATGATCCTGGTGCCGTCCAATGCGCCCGGCATCACGGTGCATCGACCGCTGAACGTGTTCGGCTACGACGACGCCCCGCACGGCCATATGGAGATCACGCTGGAGAACGTCCGGGTGCCGGCCGACAACCTGCTGCTCGGCGAGGGGCGAGGGTTCGAGATCGCGCAGGGCCGTCTCGGCCCGGGGCGCATCCATCACTGCATGCGCCTGATCGGGCTCGCCGAGCGCGCGCTGGAGTTGATGTGCCGGCGCACGCTGCAGCGCGTCGCCTTCGGCAAGCCGATCGCGCAGCAGACCGTGACCCAGGAGCGGATCGCCGAGGCGCGCTGCCTGATCGATCAGGCGCGCCTGCTGACGCTCAACGCGGCCTGGAAGATGGACAAGGTCGGCAACAAGGAGGCGCGCCGCGAGATTGCGATGATCAAGGTGGTCGCGCCGAACATGGCCTGCCAGGTGATCGACTGGGCGATCCAGGCGCATGGCGGCGGCGGCGTCAGCGACGATTTTCCGCTGGCCTACGCCTATGCCTCGGCACGCACGCTGCGTTTTGCCGACGGCCCCGACGAAGTCCACCGCAACGCGATCGCCAAGCTCGAACTCGCGCGCTACTCGGCAGCCTAGATGCGCAACGGCGGGACGGCGCCTGCGCGCCGCCCCGCCGTTCGGGCATGCCTTGGGCGGCAGCCGCGCCGCCTGCCGCCCGGAACTTCAGAACAGGTGCAAGGTGACGAACTCGGCCGCGCAGGCCAGCGCCGGCTCGCCCGACGAGTCGACCTGCACCGCGACCGACCAGGTGCATTGCAGGCCGCCCTGCTTGCCGTCGATCGCCGTCTTCACCGCGAACAGCCCGCGCACCTTCGCGCCGACCGGCACCGGCCGCAGGAAGCGCACGCGGTTCAGCCCGTAGTTCACACCCATTTTCTGCTCGAATTCGATCGCATCGGTCATCAGCGCCGGGATCAGGGACAGCGTCAGGAAGCCGTGCGCGATCGGGCCGCCGAACGGCGATTCGCGCGAGGCCCGCTCGGGATCGACGTGGATCCATTGATGATCGTTGGTCGCGTCGGCGAACTGGTTGACGCGCGACTGCTCGATCACGATCCACTCGCTCGCGAAACCATCCGCGCCGACCAGCGCGCGCAGCGCCTCGATGGACGCGATGCGCGGCCGCTCGGGCCGCTGCCCAGGCTGCTTCTCCGTCGAATCGCCGCTCATGCGCCCGCCTGCGGATTGCGCAGCCCGAAAATCACCTTGGAGCGCACCGTGATCACGGTTTCGCCGCTCTCGTCGGTGCCGACCCACTCCGTCGTCACGATGCCGCGATCGGGACGGCTCGCCGACAGCCGCTTGTCGAGGATCCGCTGCTGCATCGTGATGGTCGCGCCGGCGCGCACCGGCTTGATCCAGCGGATCTCCTCGATGCCGGGCGAGCCCATGCTGGTCGAGTCGTGCAGCACGTTGCGCACCAGCATGCCCATGAACACCGAGCAGGTGTGCCAGCCGCTCGCCACCAATCCGCCGAACGGCGAGGCCTTGCCGGCCGCCTCGTCGAGATGGAACGGTTGCGGATCAAAGCGCTGCGCGAATTCGATGATCTCGTCCGGCGTGAACGTGTGTTTGCCGACCTCGGTCAGCCCGCCGACTTCCAGATCCTCATAGCCGATCGTCATACCCATCTCCTGTCAGTTTGCGTGCTCTCAGGCCGCATCGTATTCGAAAAAATCCGGCAGCGAGGCAAATCGCGCCGTGTGGTGATCGACATCGCCGAGCGTCAGGTCGATGATCGACAGTCGCTTGAACAGATGGGCCGCCGCGACCTCGTTGGTCATGCCCATCCCGCCATGCAGCTGGATCGCCTGCTGCCCGACGAAACGCGCGGCTTGCCCCACCCGCACTTTCGCGGCGGATACCGCGCGGCGCCGTTGATCGGCGTCGTCGTCGGCATAGCGCAGCGCCGCCAGATAAGCCAGCGAGCGAGCCTGCTCGGTGTGGATCAACATGTCGACCATGCGGTGCTGCAGCACCTGGAAACGCGCGATCGGCGTGCCGAACTGCTCGCGCGTGCGCGTGTAGTCGAGCGTCGCGCGATTGAGCGCGTCCAGCGCGCCGATCGCCTCGGCACAGAGCAGCACGATACCGTAATCGGCGATCCGCTCCAGCGTTTCGGCACCGCGGCTGCCGTCGACGAGCCGGCGCGCGGGCGCGTTCGAGAAACGCAGCGTCGCCGCGCGCTGGCCGTCGATGGTTCGGTAATCCTCGACATCGGCACCGGCGGCACCGCGCTCGACCAGGAACAACGCGATCGCGCCATCGGGCTGCCGGGCCGGCACGATCCAGGCCTGCGCCTGGGCGCCGTGGCGAACCAGCGCCTTGCTGCCGCTGAGCCGGAAGCCGTCGCCGGCCGGCTCCGCACGCGAATCGATGGCGAGCAGCTCGTAGCGCGCGCCGGGTTCGTCGAAGGCAACCGCCAGGCGCGCCTCGCCGCCGGCCACGCGCGCCAGCAGCGCTCGATCGGCTTGATGCTCGCTGGCCGCGAGCCGCAGCGCCTCGGCGCCGACCGCCGTCGCCCAATACGGCTCGACCACCAGCGCGGCGCCCAGCGCCTGCATGGCTACCAGCATGTCGAGCGCGCAGCCGCCCAGGCCGCCGCTCGCCTCCGGTACCGGCAAGGCGGTCAGCCCCAGCTCCGCGAACGCGCGCCATTGCTCGTCGGATACGCCCTCGCGCGAGGCGACGATCGCCTGGCGCGTCTCGAAGCCGTAGCGCTGGCCGAGATAACGGCGCAACGCGTCGGCGAATTGCTGCTGTTCTTCGCTGAAAGTGAAGTCCATGCGTCGCTCCTCAGAGGCCCAGGATCATCTGCGCGATGATGTTCTTCTGGATTTCGTTCGACCCGCCGTAGATCGAGGTCTTGCGGAAATTGAAGTAATAGGCGGCAAGCGGTGCCGCGTCGTCGTCGCCGCTCACCGCGCGATCGCGCTCTCCGTCGAGGAAGGCCGGATCGAACGGCGCGGCGAGCGGCCCGATCGCATCGACCATCAGCTCGGTCAGCGCCTGCTGGATCTCGGAGCCCTTGATCTTCAGCATCGAGGCCTCGGGGCCCGGCCCTCGCCCGCTCGCTTCCTGGCTGACCACGCGCAGCGCGGTCACCTCCAGCGCCATCAGGTCGATTTCCAGCGAGGCCACGCGGGCGGCGAACACCGGATCCTCCAGCAGGGAGCGGCCGTTGCGGCGCTGCCCGGCCGCGATGCGCTTGAGGAAGCGCAGTTCACGCTTCGAGGTGCCGACGCGCGCGATGCTGGTGCGCTCGTGGCCAAGCAGGTACTTGGCATAGGTCCAGCCGCGGTTCTCCTCGCCGACGAGGTTCTCGACCGGCACCAGCACGTCCTCGAAGAACACCTCGTTGACTTCGTGCTCCTCGTCGAGCGTGATGATCGGCCTCACCGTGATGCCCGGCGTCTTCATGTCGATCAGCAGGAAGGAGATGCCCTCCTGCTTCTTCACGGCCGTATCGGTGCGCACCAGGCAGAACATCATGTCGGCATATTGGCCGAGCGTGGTCCAGGTCTTCTGGCCGTTGACGAGATAGTGATCGCCGCGCCGTTCGGCGCGCGTGCGCAGCGAGGCGAGGTCGGAACCCGAGCCGGGCTCGGAGTAACCCTGGCACCACCAGTCGCTGCCATCGAGGATGCGCGGCAGATAGTGGCGCTTCTGGGCCTCGTTGCCATATTTCATCAGCACCGGCCCGACCATCGACACGCCGAAGGTCAGCGGCGACGGCGTGCCCGCGCGGGCGCACTCCTCGTCCCAGATGAAGCGCCGCGTCGCGTCCCAGCCCGGGCCGCCGTATTCGACGGGCCAGGCGGGCGCCGACCAGCCGCGCGTCGCGAGCCGGCGATGCCAGTCGAGATAATCCTCGCGGGACAGACGTTTGTGATTGAGTACCTTGTCGCGCAGCGTGCGAGGCAGGTTGGCCTCGAGCCAGGTGCGAACTTCGACGCGGAACGCGTCGTCGGCGGGGGAATGGTCCAGATCCATGCGCATGTCTCCTGGCCGCGAGCCGGAGCGTCCGGCTGGAGACGACGCGCCGATCAGGAGACGATCATTGCAGCGGCTCTTTCAGTGCGGCCGGCACCGGTAGCGGCATCACGTCGATGCCTTCCTCGACGAGGGCGCGCGCATCCTCGGCCGAGGTCACGCCGCGAATATTGCGCGCGGGCGCCTCGTTGTAATGGATGCGTCGCGCTTCCTCGGCGAAGCGCTCGCCCACGTTCTCGGTCTTGTCCAGTACCTCGCGCAAGGCGCGCATCAGCTGCGCCTGCATCTGCCGCGGATCGGTTGCCGGCGCCTTTTCCTTCGTCGCGCCTGACAGGTTCAGGCGCGGCGCCGACGGCATCCGGCTGATTTCGGTCGCCCCGCAAACCGGACATTCGACCAGCTTGCGAGACAGCTGCGATTCGAAATCATCGGAAGACGCAAACCAGCCTTCGAAGCGATGGCCGTGCGTGCACTGTAAATCGAGGACCTTCATGCTGAATCGGGGCGTCTCGGGAGTGTACGCCCAATCGGAAGATTTAAGAACGACCGTGCTAAATCACGATCGAAATTCTCCGGGACGAGCCCGGACTGGCTGGATTGTAACGTGCGGGGGAATTTGGCGCCGAAGGTGGGTTCGGCGATGCGCGGCGGCAAGCAAGCACGGCCTCGCATCGCCGGGAATCAGCCGCTGCGTTTTATCAGGCGTGCTCGGCCGCGCCGAGCGGCCAGCTTCCCGACAAGGCCTTCTCCAGCCACATGGTGCCGATGATGGTCTTCACGTCGCTGATCTGGCCGGTGCGGATCCATTCCAGCAGCTCGGGCACGGTGGCCGTGAAGGTCTCGAGGAATTCGCCCTCGTCGAGCTGGCGCTCGCCGGCCGTCAGGCCCTTCGCGAGATAGATGTCGATGAATTCGGTCGAGTAGGAAATGATCGGGTGAATGCGCGTCAGGTAGAAATACTCGCGCGCCGTATAACCGGTTTCCTCGCGCAGTTCGCGCACCGCGCAAGCCAGCGAGCCTTCCTGCGGATCGAGCTTGCCGGCCGGATACTCGGCCATCACCTTGCCGATCGGATAGCGGAACTGGCTTTCCATCAGCACGCGGCCATCGTCGAACAACGGGATCACCATCACGGCGCCCGGATGGCGGATGTATTCGCGCGTCGCGTGCTTGCCGTCGGGCAGGCGCACCGTATCGCGCTTCACTTTCAGGAAATGGCCGTCGAGAATGGATTCGCTTTCGACGCAGACTTCGGTCAGTTTGTCGTCGTGATTCGGTAATTCGGCCATCGTCGGCTCCAAGGTTGGACGCGACGGCCGAGCGCCGTCAGCGTCGTTTGACGAGATACTGGAACGTGAAGCCGGGGAACGCGAACACCACGAACAGGCTGAAGGTGATCGCATAGAACTGCCAGCCCTGTTCGAAGCGGTTGCCGGCGCGGGACTCGAGCCAGAAGCCGAGCACGCCGACCACGAAGTACAGCACGATCATCTCGGCGATCCGCCACCACCCGCTCTTGCGGGCAGCGGCGCCGACCGGGATGAAGGCGAAGGCCCGCTGATTCACGAACGGCAGGTTGGCGCCCAGCAGCGCCAACAACACGATGAACCAACCGGCTGCCGACATTTCAGAGCGGCAGCGTATGGCTGATGGCCTGCAGGCAGACCTCCATCAGCTGGCCCGGCATGATGCCGAGCACGAGCACGGCCAGGCCGTTGAGCAGCAGCACCGCGCGGTTCGCCGTGTCGCTCATGATCGGGTTCGTATCCTGCGGCGCATCGAAGTACATCAGCTTCACGATACGCAGATAGTAGAACGCGCCGAACAACGAACTGATGACACCGAGGATCGCGAGCCAGGTCAGGCCGGCGTTGATGGTGGCCTCGAGCACCGCGAGCTTGGCGTAGAAGCCCACCGTCGGCGGAATGCCGGCCAGCGAGAACATCATCAGCATCATCACGAAGGCGAACACCGGGCTGCGCTTGTTGAGGCCCTTGAAATCCTCGAGCGTTTCCGCCTCGAAATCGCGGCGGGCCAGCAGCATCACGATGCCGAAGGCGCCGAGCGTGGTGAGCAGGTAGACGATTGAGTAGAACATCGCCGAGCTGTAGGCGGTGGCCGTGAAGGCCGGGCTGCCCTTCACCACGCCCGAGAGCAGGCCGAGCAGCACGAAGCCCATGTTCGAGATCGCCGAGTAGGCCAGCATCCGCTTGACGTTGCGCTGGACGATACCGGTGATGTTGCCGACGATCAGCGACAGCGCCGCCAGGATCACCAGCATCTGCTGCCAGTCCGCCGCCAACGGCAGCAGGCCCATCACCAGGAAGCGCAGGCCCCAGGCGAAGGCCGCCACCTTCGGGCCGCCGCCGGTCATGAGCGACATCGCCGTGGGCGCGCCCTGGTAGACGTCGGGCACCCACATGTGGAACGGCACCGCGCCGAGCTTGAAGGCCACGCCGGCGATGATGAAGATCACGCCGAACAGCAGCACGATATTGTTGATGCGCCCCGAGGCGACGGCATTGAGCACGTCCTGCAGCTCGAGCGAGCCGGTGGCGCCATAGACCATCGAGATGCCGTACAGCACGAAGCCGGAAGCCAGCGCGCCGAGCACGTAGTACTTCATCGCCGCTTCACTCGACTGGGCACCGTCGCGGCGCAGCGCGATCAGCGCGTAGAGCGACAGCGACATCAGTTCGAGGCCGAGGTAGAGCGTCAGGAAGTTGTTGCCCGAGATCATCACCAACTGGCCGAGCAGCGAGAACATCCCGAGCAGGAACACGTCGCCGCGGAACAGGCCCCGGTCCGACAGGTAGCGCCGCGAGTAGATCATCGAGGCCGCGAAGCCGATCGACACGACCGCCTTCATCACGCTAGAGAAGGCGTCGACCACCACCATCCGCGAGAAGAAGTAGTACTGGTGCGGGTCGAGCGCCTGGAACGCAAACCACACACCGGCGACAACGGACGAGACGACCGCGATCAGGTACGTGAGACGGCGGCCGGACTCGCCGGAGAGGGTGTCGTTGATCCACGCCAGAATGATGGCGAGCATCACGAGCGCGTCGGGCAACAAGGCATTCATAGGTGCGTTTTGCATGGTCTTGGTTTCCTCCGCCCACACTTACTGCTGGGCCAGCGGCAGCTTGGATTGCGCAACGTGAGAGAGGAGATTTTCTACGGAAACGTGCATCACGTCGGTGAAGGGCTTGGGATACAGGCCCATCAGCAGCGTGAACGCGGCCAGCACGGCGAGCATCGAGAATTCGCGCGCGCCGATGTCCTTCAGCGTCGTTACCTTCTCGTTGACCACCTTGCCGAAATAGACGCGCTTGTACATCCACAGCGTGTAGCCCGCGCCGAGAATCAGCGTGAGGCCCGCGCCGAACGCGATCCAGAAATTGAACTTCACCGAGGCGAGGATCACCATGAACTCGCCGACGAAGCCCGAGGTGCCGGGCAGACCGCAGTTCGCCATCGCGAACAGCAAGGCGAAGGTGGCGAACTTCGGCATCACGTTCACCACCCCGCCGTACTCGGCGATATTGCGCGTATGCAGGCGATCGTACAACACGCCGATGCAAAGGAACATCGCGCCGGACACGAAACCGTGCGAGATCATCTGCACGATCGCGCCCTCGATGCCGAGCTGGCTGAAGATGAAGAAGCCGAGCGTGACGAAGCCCATGTGGGCGATCGACGAATAGGCGACCAGCTTCTTCATGTCGGTCTGCACCATCGCGACCAGGCCGATGTAGATCACGGCAATCAGGGACAGCACGATCACGACCGGGGCCAGATAGTGCGCCGCATCGGGCGTGACGGGCAGGGAGAAGCGCAGGAAGCCGTAGGCGCCGAGCTTGAGCATGATCGCCGCCAGCACCACCGAGCCGCCGGTCGGCGCCTCGACGTGCGCGTCGGGCAGCCAGGTGTGGACCGGCCACATCGGCACCTTCACCGCGAAGGCGAGGAAGAACGCCCCGAACAGCAGCAACTGCGGCGTCATCGCCAGCTTGGCGCCCTGCCAGGCGGCGAGGTCGAAGGTATGCGTCTCGCGGTACAGGTAGATCAGCGCGATCAGCATCAGCAGCGAGCCGGCCAGCGTGTAGAGGAAGAACTTGAAGGCCGCGTAGACGCGGTTCGGGCCGCCCCAGACGCCGATGATGATGTACATCGGGATCAGCGTGGCCTCGAAGAACACGTAGAACAGCAGGCCGTCGGCCGCCGAGAACACCCCGATCATGATGCCCGAGAGCATCAGGAACGAAGCCAGGTACTGCGAGACGTTATCGGTGATGACTTCCCAGCCGGCCACCACCACGATGACCGTGATCAGCGCCGTGAGCACGACGAACCACATCGAGATGCCGTCGACGCCGAGGTGATACGAAACATTGAAGCGGTCGATCCAGATCGCGTTCTCTTCGAACTGAAGAGCCGCGGTGCTCGGATCGAAACCGGTGATGAGCGGAATCGTGACTGCAAACCCGAGCAGCGAACCGATCAGCGCGACCCAGCGGGCCACGCCGGGCTTCCGGTCGGTGCCCACGGCCAGGATGAGCAGGCCAAACACGATCGGAAGCCAAATGGCGGTACTGAGAATCGGAAATGCGGGCATGAGTGGGTTCCTCTCCTTTTCTTATTTGCCGCCGAGCGTAACAAACAGGGTAAGGAGACCCAACATGCCAATGATCATCGCGAACGCGTAGTGATAGATGTAGCCGGACTGCAGGAAGCGGATCACGCCGGCGAACCAGCTGACGAATCGCGCGCTCCCGTTGACGATTCCATCGATCACCACGACGTCGCCCTCTTTCCACAGGCCCCGGCCGACCGCGACCGAGCCCCTGGCGAACACGACCTCGTTGATCTTGTCCATGTAGTATTTGTTGTCAAGCAGCGTATAGATCGGACCGGCCGCGCGGCGGATAGCCGCCGAAAGGTCCGGGCGCTTCAGATACAGGAACCAGGCAACGACCACGCCTGCGAGCGCGAGCCAGGCCGGCAGGCCCGACACCGAATGCAGGCCCATCGCGGCCCAGCCGTGGAATTCATCGGCCATCTCGGCGAGCGCCGGATGGTTCTGGCCGATGAAGATCACCTTGTCGAACGCCACGCCGTGCTGGAAGAAGTCGCCGAACAGCATCGGGCCGATCGCCACGCCGCCGATCAGCACGGACGGAATCGCGAGCAGCACCAACGGCACCCAGACGACCCACGAGGTCTCGTGCGGTTCATGTGCGTGATCGTCGTGGCCGTGCGCGTCATGCCCATGCCCTTGCGCGGCGGCCTTGCCCATCGGCGAATCGGGATGCTTCGGCTTGCGGAAGCGCTCCTCGCCGTGGAACACCAGGAAATACATGCGGAACGAGTACAGCGCCGTCACGAACACGCTCGCGACCACCGCGAAGTACGCGAAACCCGAACCCGGCAGATGCGAGAGCTTGACCGCATCGATGATCGAGTCCTTCGAGTAGAAGCCCGAGAAGAACGGCGTGCCGATCAGCGCCAGCGAGCCGATCAGCGAGGTGATCCAGGTGATCGGCATGTACTTGCGCAGGCCGCCCATGTTGCGGATGTCCTGGTCGTGGTGCATGCCGATGATGACCGAGCCCGCCGCGAGGAACAGCAGCGCCTTGAAGAAGGCGTGCGTCATCAGGTGGAACACGGCGACCGGGTAGGCCGACACGCCCAGCGCGACCGTCATGTAGCCGAGCTGCGAGAGCGTCGAGTACGCGACCACGCGCTTGATGTCGTTCTGGATCACGCCGAGGAAGCCCATGAACAGCGCGGTGATGGCGCCGATCACGGTGATGAAGGAGAGCGCGGCGTCCGACAGCTCGAACAGCGGCGACATGCGCGTGACCATGAACACGCCGGCCGTCACCATGGTGGCCGCGTGGATCAGCGCCGAGATCGGCGTCGGGCCTTCCATCGAATCGGGCAGCCAGACGTGCAGCGGGAACTGTGCCGACTTGCCCATCGCGCCGATGAACAGGCAGATGCAGGCCACCGTCAGCAGGCCCCAGTCGGTGCCCGGGAAGTGCATCGCGGCCAGCGCGTTGCTCTTGGCGAACACCTCGCCGTAGTTCATCGAGCCGCCGTAGGCCAGCAGCAGGCCGATGCCGAGCAGGAAGCCGAAATCGCCGACGCGGTTGACGATAAACGCCTTCATGTTGGCGTAGATCGCGCTTTCCCGCGTGTAGTAGAAACCGATCAGCAGGTAGGACACGAGGCCGACCGCCTCCCAGCCGAAGAACAGCTGGAGGAAGTTGTTGCTCATCACGAGCATCAGCATCGAGAACGTGAACAGCGAGATGTAGGAGAAGAAGCGCTGGTAGCCGTCCTCCTCTTCCATGTAGCCGATCGTGTAGATGTGCACCATCAGCGAGACGAAGGTGACCACCACCATCATCATCGCGGTCAGCGAATCGACGAGGAAGCCGATCTCGAGCTTGAGCGGCCCGACCTGCATCCACTCGTAGATGGTGGCATTGAAGCTCGCGCCGTCCATCACCTGCAGGAACACCAGGCAGGACAGGACGAAGGAGATCAGGACGCCGAGGATGGTCACGCGGTGCGCGCCCTTGCGGCCGACGGTATTGCCGAACAGGCCGGCGATGATCGAGCCGGCGAGCGGCGCCAGCGGGATCGCCAGCAGCGTGGTTTCGTTGAGTGTGGTCGACATAGCAGACTCGCCTGAAATTAGCCCTTGAGCTGGTCGAGATCCTCGACATTGATGGTGTCGAGTTTGCGGAACAGCGTCACCAGAATCGCGAGGCCGATTGCCGCTTCCGCCGCTGCAACCGTGAGCACGAAGAACACAAAGATCTGTCCGTGCACGTCCCCGAGATAATGCGAGAACGCGACGAAGTTCGTATTGACCGCGAGCAGCATCAGCTCGATCGCCATCAGGATCACGATGATGTTGCGGCGGTTCAGGAAGATGCCGACGATGCTGATCGCGAACAGGATCGCGCCGAGCACCAGGTAGTGGGCAAGAGTCAGGTTCAACATGGTTGGGTTCTCCTCCGCTCAGCTCTTGGTGGCCGCGGCGGGATCGGCCGCGGCGGGTGCCGCTTCCGGCGCGGGCGGCTTCTCGGCCGCCATCTTCACGAGACGCACGCGATCCTGGCGGCGCACGCTGACCTGGTCGGACACGCGCTGGCGCTTGCGCTCCTTGCCGCGGCCCGAGGTCAGCGAAACCGCCGCGATGATCGCGACCAGCAGCACCAGGCCGGCGATTTCGAAGGCGAAGATGTAGTCGGTGTAGATCACCTTGCCGATCAGTTGCGTGTTGGTCATGTTGGCGAGCGCGCCGGAGGCGATCTCGCGCACCGGCGAGGACGTCGCGCCGTAGCCGCGCCAGAGGATCAGCGCGGTCTCGACCACGATGATCGCGCCCACCACGGTGGCCATCGGCACGAAGCGGCGGAAGTCGCGGCGCAGCACGTCGGTGTTGATGTCGAGCATCATCACAACGAACAGGAACAGCACCATCACCGCGCCGACGTAGACGAGCACCAGCAGGATGGCGAGGAACTCGGCCTCGAGCAGCATCCAGATCGCGGCCGCGTTGAAGAACGCGAGGACGAGGAAGAGCGCGGAAGCCACGGGGTTACGCGCGGTGATCACCTTCAGCCCCGAGATCACCAGCAGCAGCGAGAAGATGTAGAAGAGTACGGTCGTGAAGTCCATGGTTACCGGTTCATCGTTTAGGCCTTGGTCAGGCACGGTTCTCGGGCACTGCGACGTGCCGCGCACCGTTGCCGCGGCGGCTCGGGCCGGCCCCTGGGGCCGGCCGGTCCTGCATTAGCGATACGGCGCGTCGGCGGCCTTGGCGGCCGCGATGTCCTTCTCGTAGCGGTCGCCCACCGCGAGCAACATTTCCTTGGTGAAATACAGGTCGCCGCGCTTTTCGCCGTGGTACTCGAGGATCTGCGTCTCGACGATCGAATCGACCGGGCAGCTTTCCTCGCAGAAGCCGCAGAAGATGCACTTGGTCAGGTCGATGTCGTAGCGCGTGGTGCGGCGCGTGTTGTCGGCACGCACCTGCGATTCGATGGTGATCGCCATCGCCGGGCACACGGCCTCGCAGAGCTTGCAGGCGATGCAGCGCTCCTCGCCGTTTTCGTAGCGGCGCAGCGCGTGCAGCCCGCGAAAACGCGGCGAGATCGGCGTCTTCTCTTCCGGGAACTGCACCGTGATCTTCCGCTTGAAGGTGTAGCGGCCCGTCATCGCGAGCCCCTTCACCAGTTCGGTCAGGAAGAAGGTCTTAAAGAATTGTTGGATTGCCGTCATGATGGGATCCGCCCTCTCAATTCCAGATATTCAGCGGCGACATCATCCAGAAGCCGACCACGACCACCCAGATCACGCAGATCGGCAGGAAGATCTTCCAGCCCAGGCGCATGATCTGGTCGTAACGGAAACGCGGGAACGTGGCGCGCACCCAGATGAAGACCGACAGCAGCATGAAGATCTTCAGCACCAGCCAGACCACGCCCGGGATGAAGTGCAGGAAGCTGAACGGCGCGTCCCAGCCGCCGAGGAACAGCGTCGCCGCCAGCGCCGAGATCACGATCATGTTGATGTACTCGGCGAGGAAGAACAGCGCGAAGCCCATCCCCGAGTAATCGATCATGTGACCGGCCACGATTTCCGATTCGCCTTCCACCACGTCGAACGGGTGGCGGTTCGTTTCCGCGATGCCCGAGATGAAGTAGATGACGAACACCGGCAGCAGCGGCAGCCAGTTCCAGGACATGAAGTTGATGCCGTGATGCGCGAAGTAGCCGTGCTGCTGCGAGACCACGATGTCCGAGAAATTCAGGCTGCCGGCCGTCATCAACACCAGCACCAGGGCGAAGCCCATCGAGATTTCGTAGGACACCATCTGCGCGGCCGCGCGCATCGCGCCGAGGAACGCGTACTTCGAGTTGGAGGCCCAGCCGGCCAGGATCACCGCGTAGACGCCGATCGAGGAAATCGCCATCGCGTAGAGCAGGCCGGCGTTGATGTTGGCGAGCACCGCGCCGGCCTGGAACGGAATCACCGCCCAGATCGCGAAGGCCGGCACCACCGTCATGACCGGCGCGATCAGGTAGAGCCAGCGGCTGGCCGCGCTCGGCTGGATCACTTCCTTGAGCAGCAGCTTGAGCACGTCGGCGATCGGCTGCAGCAGGCCGCCGGGGCCGACCCGGTTCGGGCCGAGACGCACGTGCATCCAGCCGATCAGCTTGCGTTCCCAGAGAATCAGGTAGGCGACGCTGAGCAGGATCACCACGCAGACCACCAGGATCCGCACCAGCGCCCAGACGGTCGGCCATGCCGCGCCGAGCAGCTCGGTACCACCCGAATTGATCGTATCGAACAAGCTCATTTACGCCTTCTCCACCACGAGTTCACCGGACAGGCCGCCGAGTGCCGCACCGGCGGGCGTGGCAGCCGACACGCGGACCACCGTTTCGGCCAGGTTCGCGTCACGCACCGCCGGCAACTGCACCGAGCGGCCGCCCTGGCTGATGCGCACCGCATCGCCGTTGCTCAGGCCGAGGCGGTCGAACAGCGCGGCCGGCAGGCCCGCCGAATGCGCAGCCTTGGCCGCCACCGTCAGGTGCAGCGCGCCGGCACGGCGCGAGAGCGGATCGGCGTGATAGATCGGCACGTCGGCCAGGCGCTCGAAACCGCCGTTGGCCGATGCCGCCTGGGTCGCGCGGGCCGGCTGCGCGGCCGCGGCATTCGACAGGCGCGAGGCTCGGTCGCCGTCGCCGAGCGCGGCGAGCCGCACTTCGTCCGAGGTTTCGTATTCGAAGTTCGGCAGGCCCAGCAGGCTGCCCAGCACGCGCAGCACCTTCCAGCCCGGGCGCGTATCGCCGAGCGGGCGCACCACGCCGTTGAACGACTGGGCACGGCCTTCCGCGTTGACGTAGGTGCCGGCCGTCTCGGTGAAGGGCGCGATCGGCAGCAGCACGTCGGCGTACTCGGCACCGATCTTGAACGGCGACATCACCACCACCATCTCGGCCTGCTCGAGCGCGGCGCGCGCGGCGATCGGATCGGCCGTGTCGAACTCGGGTTCGACGTTGAGCAGCAGGTAGCCCTTGCGCGGCTGCGCGAACGCTTCCCGCGCGTTCAGGCCGCCCTCGCCCGGCAGCGCGCCGACCAGGTGCGCGCCGACCGTGTTGGCCGCTTCGGTCAGGAAACCGAGCGTGGCACCGCTGTGTTCGGCGATCCACTGCGCGACGGCATGAATCTGCGCGAACTGAGGATGCTGGACCACGCCGTTGCCGAGCAGCACCACGCGGCGTTCGCCGGTGGCAAGCGCCTTGGCCAGGCGCTGCGCCTCGGCCGAGGCCTCGACGCCTGCCAGCGATGCCGGCAGCTCGGCGCCGCTCGCCTGGGCGACCGCGGCGGCGATGCCGGCCAGCGTGTCGAGCCAAGCCGACGGCGCGGCGACGATGCGCTTCGCGCTCGGGATCAGGGCGTCGTCGCCCGTGGCATGCAGCAGGTGGATTTGAGCGCCGGCCTTGGCGGCCTGGCGCAGGCGCGCGGCGAACAGCGGGTGATCGCGGCGCAGCGTCGAGCCGACCACGAAGGCGGTATCGACATTGGTCAATTCGGCGATCGGCATGCCCAGCCACGGCGCACCCGACATCGGCGCCGAGAAATCGGTCTGGCGCAGGCGGAAGTCGACGTTCGGCACCTTCAGCTCGTGGGCCAGTTGCTTGACCAGGAACAGTTCCTCGACCGTGCTGTGCGGGCTCGCGAGCGCGGCCAGCGCATTGGCGCCGTGATCGGCCGCGATGCCCTTGAGGCCCTTCGCGACGTATTCGAGCGCGGTCTGCCAATCGGTCTCGATCCACTCGCCGCCCTGCTTCAGCATCGGCTTGGTCAGGCGATCCTCGCTATTGAGGCCTTCGTAGGAGAAACGATCCTTGTCGGAGATCCAGCACTCGTTGACGGCTTCGTTCTCGAGCGGCAGCACGCGCATCACGCGGTTGTTCTTGACCTGCACCACCAGGTTCGCGCCCACCGAATCGTGCGGGCTGACCGACTTGCGGCGCGACAGCTCCCAGGTGCGGGCGCTGAAGCGGAACGGCTTGCTCGTCAGCGCACCGACCGGGCACAGATCGATCATGTTGCCGGACAGCTCGGAATCGACAGTCTTGCCGACGAAGGTGGTGATTTCCGAGTGCTCGCCGCGGCCCAGCATGCCAAACTCCATCACCCCGGCCACTTCCTCGCCGAAGCGCACGCAGCGCGTGCAGTGGATGCAGCGCGACATCTCTTCCATCGAGATCAGCGGGCCGACGTTCTTGTGGAACACCACGCGCTTTTCCTCGCGATAGCGCGAGGCCGACTTGCCGTAGCCGACCGCCAGATCCTGCAGCTGGCACTCACCGCCCTGGTCGCAGATCGGACAATCGAGCGGGTGGTTGATCAGCAGGAATTCCATCACGGCCTGCTGCGCCTTGACCGCCTTTTCCGAGTGCGTGCGCACGATCATCCCGGCCGACACCGGGGTCGCGCAGGCCGGCACGGCCTTCGGCATCTTCTCGACGTCAACAAGACACATGCGGCAGTTCGCCGCAACCGACAGCTTTTTGTGGTAGCAGAAGTGGGGAATATACTTGTCTGCCTTGTGTGCAGCCTGGATCACCATGCTGCCTTCGGGCACCTCGACCGTCTTCCCGTCTATCTCAAGTTCAACCATGATGATGTATGGTCCTTAGCCTTTAGCGCTCGCTCGCGCTCTCGCCCGTCGGGGCGCTGATGTTCCGCAATCGGGTTTCGCTTCAGGCCGCCGCGGCGACGCTGCCGTGCGAATGCTCGCCGACCATGCAATGCTTGTGCTCGACGTGATACGCGAACTCGTCCCAGTAGTGCTTCAGCATGCCGCGCACCGGCATGGCCGCCGCGTCGCCGAGCGCGCAGATGGTGCGGCCCATGATGTTCTCGGCCACCGAGTTCAGCAGGTCCAGGTCCTCGACGCGGCCCTCGCCGTTCTCGATGCGCTTCACCACGCGATAGAGCCAGCCCGTGCCTTCGCGGCACGGCGTGCACTGGCCGCACGATTCCTCATGGTAGAAGTACGACAGGCGCATCAGCGAGCGCACCATGCAGCGCGTCTCGTCCATCACGATCACCGCGCCCGAACCGAGCATCGATCCCGCCTTCGCGATCGAGTCGTAGTCCATGTCGGTCTGCATCATCATCTCGCCGGGGATCACCGGCGCCGACGAACCGCCGGGGATCACCGCCTTCAGCTTGCGACCGCCGCGCATCCCGCCGGCCAGCTCGAGCAGCGCCGCGAACGGCGTGCCCAGCGGCACCTCGTAGTTGCCGGGACGCTCGACGTCGCCCGACACCGAATAGATCTTGGTGCCGCCGTTGTTCGGCTTGCCGATCTCGAGGTAGGCCTGGGGGCCGACCGTCAGCAGGAACGGCACCGCCGCGAAGGTTTCCGCGTTGTTGATGGTGGTCGGCTTGCCGTACACGCCGAAGCTCGCCGGGAACGGCGGCTTGAAGCGCGGCTGCCCCTTCTTGCCCTCGAGCGATTCGAGCAGCGCGGTTTCCTCGCCGCACACATAGGCACCGTAACCATGGTGCGCATGCAGCTGGAACGAGAATTCCGAACCGAGGATGTTGTTGCCGAGATAACCGGCTGCGCGCGCCTCTTCCAGGGCTTCCTCGAAGCGTCGATAGACCTCGAAGATTTCACCGTGGATGTAGTTGTAGCCGGCGGTGATGCCCATCGCATAGGCGCCGATCGCCATGCCCTCGATCACCGAGTGCGGGTTCCAGCGCAGGATGTCGCGATCCTTGAAGGTGCCCGGCTCGCCCTCGTCCGAGTTGCAGACCAGGTACTTCTGGCCCGGGAACTGGCGCGGCATGAAGCTCCACTTCAGGCCGGTCGGGAAACCCGCGCCGCCGCGGCCGCGCAGGCCCGAAGCCTTGACGTCGGCAATCACCTGCTCGGGGGGGATCTTTTCTTCGATGATGCGGCGCAGTTGCTTGTAGCCACCGCGCGCGACGTAGTCTTCGAGACGCCAGTTCTCGCCGTTCAGGTTGGCGAGGATCAGCGGTTTGATGTGACGATCGTGGAGGGACGTCATTTCGAAAGCTCCTCAAGAAGCTGGTCGATCTTCTCTCGGCTCATGAAGCTGCACATCTTGTGATTGTTGAGCAGCAGCACCGGCGCGTCGCCGCAGGCGCCGAAACATTCGCCTTCCTTCAGCGAGAACCTGCCGTCGGGCGTGGTCTCGCCGAAATCGATACCGAGCTTCTGCTTCAGATAGTCGGCCGTGGCCTCGGCGCCGCCATGCGGCCCGAGCTGGCACGGGAGATTCGTGCAGAGCGTGAGCTTGTGCTTCCCGACCGGCTTCAGTTCGTACATCGTGTAGAACGTCGCGACCTCCTGCACGGCGACGGCCGGCATGCCGAGATAATCCGCGACGAACTGCATCAGTTCGGGCGACAGCCAGCCGTGCTCGTCCTGAGCGACGGCCAGGGCCGACATCACGGCGGACTGTTTCTGATCGGCGGGATATTTCGCAATCACGCGATCGATTTCTTTCAGGCCTTCAGCTGAGATCATTTTCAGACACGACTCTTTCAATTCCTACCGAACGAACAACCTGCCGCGGGGATGCGGGACGGCAGACCTGGCGCTCACTATTGACTGCCCGCGAATACGCACCAGCACGGTGCGCAACGCGAAGCCTTACTGCTCGCCGCCCGCTCGACGCGGACGGCGTGACGATCAACGGTCGATTTCGCCGAACACGATGTCCTGCGTACCGATGATCGTGACCGCGTCGGCAATCATGTGGCCGCGCGCCATTTCGTTGAGCGCGGAGAGATGCGCGTAACCGGGCGCGCGAATCTTGAGCCGGTACGGCTTGTTCGCGCCGTCGGACACGAGGTAGATGCCGAATTCACCCTTCGGATGTTCAACCGCTGCGTAGGCTTCGCCTTCCGGCACATGAAAACCTTCGGTGAACAACTTGAAATGGTGAATCAGGTCCTCCATGTTCGACTTCATGTCGACACGTTTGGGCGGCGCAACCTTGTGATTGTCGGTCATCACCGGCCCCGGATTCTTCCGCAGCCACTCAATACACTGTTTCGCGATGCGGCAGGACTGGCGCATTTCCTCGACCCGAACCAGGTAACGGTCGTAGCAATCGCCGTTCACGCCGACCGGGATGTCGAAGTCGAGCCTGTCGTAGACCTCGTAGGGCTGCTTCTTGCGCAGGTCCCACTCGATGCCGGAGCCGCGCAGCATCGCGCCCGTCAAGCCGAGCTGCAGCGCGCGCTCCGGGCTCACCACGCCGATCCCGACCAGGCGCTGTTTCCAGATCCGGTTGTCGGTCAGCAGGGTTTCGTATTCGTCCACGCATTTCGGGAAACGCGTGAAGAAATCGTCGATGAAATCGAGCACCGAGCCCTGGCGGGCCTCGTTCATCTTCTCGAGGGCCTTGGCATTGCG
This sequence comes from Burkholderia sp. Ax-1720, assembly GCF_011753035.1. NCBI lineage: Bacteria > Pseudomonadati > Pseudomonadota > Betaproteobacteria > Burkholderiales > Burkholderiaceae > Burkholderia > Burkholderia sp. Ax-1720. The sequence continues at coordinate 30,973 of NZ_VWWK01000037.1, forward strand.
GATCTTCGACGCCTTGTATTGCGGCATGACGTCAGGCAGATCCCGGTAGACGCCGCCCGGACGATAGTAGGCCGCGTGCATGCGCGCGCCCGACACCGCCTCGTAGACGTCCATCAGGTCCTCGCGCTCGCGGAACGCGTAGAGGAACACCGCCATCGCGCCGACGTCGAGGCCGTGCGAGCCGATCCACATCAGGTGGTTCAGCACGCGGGTGATTTCGTCGAACAGGACGCGGATGTACTTGGCGCGCTCCGGTACCTCGATACCGAGCAGTTTCTCGATCGCGAGCACGTAGCCGTGCTCGTTGACCATCATCGACACGTAGTCGAGGCGGTCCATGTAGGGCACCGACTGGATGAAGGTCTTGTTCTCGGCGAGCTTCTCGGTGGCCCGGTGCAGCAGGCCGATGTGCGGATCGGCGCGCTGGATCACCTCGCCGTCGAGCTCGAGCACGAGGCGCAGCACACCGTGCGCGGCCGGGTGCTGGGGACCGAAGTTGAGCGTGTAGTTCTTGATGTCAGCCATGCCGCCCTCTCAATGTTTCAGGCCGCCGTAGCGATCCTCGCGGATCACGCGCGGCGTGATTTCTCGGGGCTCGATCGTCACCGGCTGGTAGACGACGCGCTTTTCCTCCGGGTCGTAACGCATTTCGACGTAGCCCGAGAGCGGGAAGTCCTTGCGGAACGGATGCCCGATGAAGCCGTAGTCGGTGAGGATGCGGCGCAGGTCCGGGTGGCCCTCGAAGACGATGCCGAACAGGTCAAAGGCCTCGCGCTCGTACCAGTCCGCCGAACTCCAGACCTCGACCATCGAGGCCAGGATCGGCAGGTCGTCGTCGGGTGCGAACACACGCAGGCGCAGGCGCCAGTTGTTGGTGATCGACAGCAGTTGCAGCACCGCCGCGAAGCGGGGACCGTCGTAGGCGCCGTCGCCGTAGGTTTGATAGTCGACGCCGCAGAGGTCGATCAGCTGTTCGAAGCCGAGCTTGCGGTCGTCGCGCAACTGGGTGGCCACCTCGACATAGTCGCGCGCACGCACGACCAGGGTCAGCTCGCCGATCGCTTCGGTCAGGCTGACCACGCGCTCGCCGAGCGCGGCCTCGAGGTTGGCTTTCAGGGTCTCGATTTTGCTTGCCATATTGTGGGTGCTCGGGACTTTATTGACGGGCGATGGTGCTGGTCCGGCGGATCTTCGCTTGCAGCTGGATCACGCCATAGACGAGCGCCTCGGCAGTCGGCGGACACCCTGGCACGTAGACGTCGACGGGCACGATACGATCGCAGCCGCGCACGACGGAATAGGAATAGTGATAGTAGCCGCCGCCATTGGCGCACGACCCCATCGAGATCACCCAGCGCGGCTCGGCCATCTGCTCGTAGACGCGGCGCAGCGCCGGTGCCATCTTGTTGCAGAGCGTGCCGGCGACGATCATCACGTCGGACTGGCGCGGACTCGGACGGAACACCACGCCGAACCGGTCGAGATCGTAGCGGGCCGCGCCCGCGTGCATCATCTCGACCGCGCAGCATGCGAGACCGAACGTCATCGGCCACAGCGAGCCGGTGCGCGTCCAGTTGATCAGTTTGTCAGCCGTGGTGGTGACAAACCCTTCCTTCAAGACCCCTTCGATACTCATTGCTTTCCACTCCTGACAGGCGGCGGAGAGTGGCCGCCTCACGCAAACCGGTGACAAATCCGCCCGTTACTCCCAGTCCAGGCCGCCCTTTCTCCAGATGTAGGCGAAGCCGAACAGGAATTCGAGCAGGAAGATCATCATGGCCATGAAGCCGGGCCAGCCGATGTCGCGGAAGGCGACACCCCATGGAAACAGGAAAGCGGTTTCGAGATCGAAGATGATGAACAGGATGGCGACGAGGTAGTAGCGCACGTCGAACTTCATGCGCGCGTCCTCGAAGGCCTCGAAACCGCACTCGTACGGTGAGTTCTTTTCGCTGTTGGGCTTGTTGGGACCGAGGACCTTGCCAATGCCGACCAATGCCACTCCCAAACCAACGCCCACGATGAGGAACAGCAAGACGGGGTAATAGGCAGCGAGGTTCAAGGCAATCCTCTATCGGTTAGTTCTGATCGTTCCGGAGCATATCACCTTCCGGACAAAGGGTCATTTCGGACTGCACGCTATCCGGGGACAACGCAAATCGGAGCCTGAAATGAAAAATGCCAGCCGCTTGGAAGCTGGCTGGCATTGCGGAATCTTGGTGCCGACGGCGAGACTCGAACTCGCACAGCTTTCGCCACTACCCCCTCAAGATAGCGTGTCTACCAATTTCACCACGTCGGCACTACGGCAACTCGGGAAGAACTGCTGATTCCCGCGAATCGCTTCAAGAATTAAATTCTAACCCGTTTTCTTCTAGCTGATCAACTAGTATCGAGCGCTTTCTTGAATTTTTATTTCGGGACGTCCTGGCCCGAACTCGACGCGGCCGAGGCGGCGGCGGGCACGGATGCCGAAGGCGCCGATGCGGCAGCAGCCTGCGAGCCCGCTGCGGCCGATGCCGGCGCCGTGGCCGCGCCGAGCAGGCCGATCGACGGTGCCGACTTGTAGGAACCGAGATAGGTCAGCGCCAGCGTGGCGATGAAAAATATTGTTGCGAGAACCGCGGTGGTACGCGACAGGAAGTTCGCCGAGCCGGTGGCGCCGAACAGGCTGCCCGATGCGCCGCTGCCGAAGGCCGCGCCCATGTCGGCACCCTTGCCGTGCTGGAGCAGCACCAGGCCGATCACGCCGAGCGCAGACAGGATCTGCACCACGATAATCAAAACTTTCAGAAAGGACATCTCATTCACCCGAATTGTGGGACGCTGCGCGCCTCTCGCGCGGCCCCGGATTCACAAACCGACGGCGCCGGCCGCGCGCTTACTTCGCCGCGCGGCAGATCGCCAGGAAATCATTGCTCTTGAGCGACGCGCCGCCGATCAGGCCGCCGTCGATGTCCGGCTGGCCGAACAGTTCGGCCGCATTGTCCGGCTTCACGCTGCCGCCGTACAGCACCGACACCTGCTCGACACCCTTGGCGGCCAACCGCGAACGCAGGAAGGCGTGCACCTGCTGTGCCTGCTCCGAACTCGCGCTCTTGCCCGTGCCGATCGCCCAGACCGGCTCGTAGGCCACCACGATGCGCGCCGCCTCCTCGGCCGACAGCAGCGCGAGCACCGCGTCGAGCTGCGCGCCGACCACCTGCTCGGTCGCATTCGACTCGCGCTCGGCCAGGGTCTCGCCGACGCAGACGATCGGCGTCAGGCCGGCCGCCAGCGCGCGCTGCGCCTTCACGGCGACCAGGTCGCTCGATTCGCCGTGGTAGGTGCGACGCTCCGAATGGCCGACCAGCGCGTACTTCGCGCCGAACTCGACGATCATCGCCGCCGCGACCTCACCCGTGTAGGCGCCCTGCTCATGGGCCGACACGTCCTGCGACCCCGCCGTCACGCGGCTGCCCTGCAGCAGCTCGCCCACCTGGGCCAGATACGGGAACGGCACGCACACCCCGATCTCGACACCGGCCTGCACGTCCTTCGCGCCCTCGAGCACTTCGTTGAGCAGCGCGCGATTGCCGTCGAGACGGCCGTGCATCTTCCAGTTACCGACTACCCGCTTCACTCGTTGTGTGGACATCGTCTCTCGTATCTCGAACTGAATCCGAACTGATGAATCTCATCAAGGCCGCATCGCCTGGCGTCCGCCATCTCGAGAACGAGGACGGCCCCCACGGGCGCAGCAAACCGGCGATTTTACTTCGGCGCGCAAGAACCGGTCAAACCGCGAATGTCAAGCGCTCGCGCCCCATTCGAGCACGATCTTGCCGACATGCTCGCTGCTCTCCATCAGCGCATGGGCCTGGGCGGCCTCGGCCGCCGGCAGCACGCAGTGGATCACCGGGCGCACCGTGCCGGCCTCGATCAGCGGCCAGACGGTTTCCTTAAGTTGCGCGGCGATCCGGGCCTTGAACTCGACCGGACGCGGGCGCAGCGTCGAGCCCGTGATGGTGAGCCGCCGGCGCAGGATCTCGCCGAGGCTGACCTCCGCCTTGGCGCCGCCGAGCAGCGCGATCACCACCAGCCGGCCGCCGTCGGCCAGCGCGCTCAGCTCGCGCGGCACATAGGGGCCGGCCACCATGTCGAGGATCACGTCCACGCCGCGGTCGTTGGTCAGCGACTTCACGACATCGACGAAATCCTCGTTCCGGTAATTGATCGCCCGTTCCGCGCCGAGCGCCTCGCAGGCGCGGCATTTCTCGTCGGTGCCGGCGGTCGCGAACACGCGAAAACCGAGCGCGTGCGCGATCTGGATCGCCGTCACGCCGATCCCGCTGGAGCCGCCCTGCACCAGCAGCGTTTCCTGCTCGCCGCCCTCGCCACGACCGAGCCCGCCGCGATCGAATACATTGCTCCAGACTGTGAAGAAGGTCTCGGGCAGCGAGGCCGCCTCGACCTCGCTCAGGCCCGCCGGGACCGGCAGGCACTGCGCGAGGGGCACCGTCGCATACTCGGCATAACCGCCGCCCGCGAGCAAGGCGCATACGCGATCGCCGAGCTTCAAGCCGAACGGATTCGCGACGCCATCGTCGAATTCACCGCCGACGATCTCGCCCGCCACCTCCAGCCCGGGCAGGTCCGACGCGCCCGCAGGCGGCGCATAGGCCCCCTTGCGCTGGAACACGTCCGGTCGATTGATGCCGAACGCGGCCACCTTGATGAGCACTTCGCCGCGCTTCGGATCGGGCCGGGGCCGCTCGACGAGCTTGAGCACGTCGGGCGCGCCGAACTCGGTGATTTCGATCGCTTTCATTTGCGTCGCTCCAAGATAGGGACGGGCCTGCGCCGATTCACGACGCAGGCCCGTCCATCCTGCAGGAAAAACGGCCGGCGCGCTGACGCGGCCGGCCGCTTTCTTTCCGCTTACTGCTGCGGCGCGTCGCCCGATTGGGCGGCTTCGTTCAGCAGGGCCTTGGCCGACAGGCGCACACGGCCCTTCTCGTCGACCTGGATCACCTTGACCTTCACGACCTGGCCTTCCTTCAGGTAGTCGTTGATGTCCTTGACACGCTCGTTGACGATTTCCGAGATGTGCAGCAGGCCATCCTTGCCCGGCAGCAGGTTCACGATCGCGCCGAAGTCGAGCAGCTTGAGCACCGCGCCTTCGTAGACCTGGCCGACTTCGATCTCGGCGGTGATCTGCTCGATGCGCTTCTTGGCCTCGGCCATGCCTTCGCTGCTGGTGCTGGCGATGGTCACCACGCCGTCGTCGGAGATGTCGATGGTGGTGCCGGTTTCTTCCGTCAGCGCGCGGATCACCGAACCGCCCTTGCCGATCACGTCGCGGATCTTCTCCGGATTGATCTTGATGGTGATCATGCGCGGCGCGAACTCGGACAGCTGGGTGTTCGCACCCGAGACGGCGCCCTTCATCTTGCCGAGGATATGCAGACGGCCTTCCTTGGCCTGCTCCAGCGCGACCTGCATGATTTCCTTGGTGATGCCCTGGATCTTGATGTCCATCTGCAGGGCCGTCACGCCGGCTTCGGTACCCGCGACCTTGAAGTCCATGTCGCCGAGGTGGTCCTCGTCGCCGAGGATGTCGGTCAGCACCGCGAACTTGTTGCCTTCGAGGATCAGGCCCATCGCGATACCGGCGACGTGTGCCTTCATCGGCACGCCGGCGTCCATCAGCGCGAGGCAGCCGCCGCACACCGAGGCCATCGACGAGGAACCGTTCGACTCGGTGATTTCCGAGACGACGCGGATCGAGTAGCCGAATTCCTCGGCGCTCGGCAGGCACGCGACCAGCGCGCGCTTGGCCAGGCGGCCGTGGCCGACTTCGCGGCGCTTGGGCGAGCCGACGCGGCCGGTTTCGCCGGTCGCGAACGGGGGCATATTGTAGTGGAGCATGAAGCGCTCGCGGTACTCGCCTTCGAGCGCGTCGATGATCTGCTCGTCGCCCTTGGTGCCGAGCGTGGCCACCACCAGCGCCTGCGTCTCGCCGCGCGTGAACAGCGCCGAGCCGTGGGTGCGCGGCAGCACGCCGCTGCGGATCTCGATCGGGCGGACCGTGCGCGTGTCACGGCCGTCGATGCGCGGCTCGCCGTTCAGGATCTGCGAGCGGACGATCTTCGCCTCGATGTCGAACAGCACGTTGCCGACCGTGGCCTTGTCGGCCGGGGTCGTGCCGGCGGCAGCCGCATCGGCTTCCAGCTTGGCCGAGGTGGCGGCGTAGACTTCCTTCAGCTTGGTCGAGCGAGCCTGCTTGTCGCGGATCTGGTAGGCGGCCAGCAGCGGCTCCTGGGCAGCGGCCGTGATGCTGGCGATCAGCGCCTCGTCCTTCGGCGCCGGCTGCCAGTCCCACTCGGGCTTGCCGCCTTCGCGCACCAGCTCGTGGATCGCGTCGATCGCGACCTGCATCTGCTCGTGGCCGAACACCACGGCGCCGAGCATCACGTCTTCCGGCAGTTGCTGCGCTTCCGACTCGACCATCAGCACCGCGCGCTCCGTACCGGCGACCACCAGGTCGAGGCTCGATGCCTTGATCTGCTCGCGCGTCGGGTTCAGCACGTACTGGCTGTCGATGTAGGCCACGCGCGCGGCGCCGACCGGGCCGTTGAACGGCAGGCCGGAGACGGCCAGCGCTGCCGAGGCGCCGATCAGGGCGGGGATGTCGGCCGGCACTTCCGGGTTGATCGACAGCACGTGGATCACGACCTGGACTTCGTTGTAGAAGCCTTCCGGGAACAGCGGGCGCAGCGGACGGTCGATCAGGCGCGAGGTCAGCGTCTCGTGCTCGGACGGACGGCCTTCGCGGCGGAAGAAGCCGCCGGGGATCTTGCCGGCCGAGTAGGTCTTCTCGAGGTAGTCGACGGTCAGCGGGAAGAAGTCCTGGCCCGGCTTCGCGGTCTTGGCGCCCACCACGGTGGCCAGCACCACGGTGTCCTCGACGTCGACGATCACGGCGCCGCTCGCCTGGCGGGCGATCTCACCCGTCTCGAGACGGACCTTGTGCTGGCCCCACTGGAATTCCTTCACGACTTTATTGAACAGAGACATGGTCGCTCCTTGTTTTGTTCATGGATGGCATGCGCCGCGCGAGAAACACCGCGCGACGACGGTGCGACCTGGCGTGACGGGAAGGAGGTGTGTTTTTTATGCCATTCCAGGGCGTGGCTGGCGCAGGCGAGCCGCCGCGCTGGAATGACACAAAGCTCCACCCGGCGCACAGGCCGTTGGGCGGCGGTCCGCGACTTCGGACCTGGCGCCCGCGGTACGGGCAACGGCGAGACCTTGCGTACCGCTGAAAAACAAAATGCCTGTATCAGCGGACTGACACAGGCATTGGCGGGAGGCGAACGTCGCCCGCTTACTTACGCAGACCCAGCTTCTCGATCAGCGCGCGATAGCGGTCGGCATCCTTGCCCTTCAGGTAGTCGAGCAGCTTGCGGCGGCGGCTCACCATGCGCAGCAGGCCGCGGCGGCTGTGGTGATCCTTCGCGTGGGTCTTGAAGTGACCCGTCAGTTCGACGATACGCGCGGTCAGCAGCGCGACCTGGACTTCGGGCGAACCCGTATCGTTGGCGCCACGCGCGAACTGAGCAACAACATCCGACTTCTTGATATCTGCAACCGACATGTGATTTCCTTTCTAGCTAACAGGCGGACACGGAAGAATGGCCGTGCCGTGAAGGCTGTCGTGATTGACAACCGGCCGGCATTGTAGCACAAGTCCCGCGCCCGGCCAGCCCCTCCCCCGCGCCTGCCCCGGCAGGGCCTCAGGGGCGCGTCATCCGGCAGGTCGACGGCGGCTCGGTGCTCGCGGCCGGCAAGGCCAGCACGGTCCGGAAACCGTAACCCGACCCTTCGTTGTCGACACGCACGCCCGGCGTGCCGAGCCGATCCATTTCCATCACGTAAAGGGGCTGGATCGCCTGGTGATCGGACGCACGCATCCGGATCGGGTGGAAGCCGTCGTCGTAGCTCGCGCCTTCCAGCGCCCTGGCCACCGCGGCCGGGTCCGCCGAGCGCGCCCGCGTGATCGCCGCCGCCAGCATCTCCACTATCTCGCTCATGCGCCGCACCGGGTAATCGTCCTGGGCGGCGGGGAAACGGGTCCGGAATTCCCGGTAGAAGGCATCGGAGGCCGCGCCGCCCGCGTTCGGGTGCCAGTCGGCCACGGCGATCACGTGCTTGACGCCGGCCTCGCCGAGCGCGGCCGGCGCGCCGAGGCTGTTGCCGTAGAAGGTGTAGAACCTGGCGTCGAGCCCCTGCTCGCGCGCGGCCTTCACCAGCAGGCTCAGGTCGTTGCCCCAGTTGCCGGTGATCACCGCATCGGCGCCGCTGGCGCGGATCTTGGCGATATAGGGCGTGAAATCCTTGACGCGGCCGATCGGGTGGAATTCGTCGCCGACGATCGCCACGTCGGGCCGGCGCGTCTTCAGTTCCTCGCGCGCCAGCGTGCTCACGTCGTGGCCGAAGCTGTAGTCCTGGTTCAGCAGGTAGACGCGCTTCACGCCGCGGTCCTGCGCCAGCACCTGGGTGAGCGCGGCCATCCGCATCCCGGCATGGGCATCGAAGCGGAAATGCCAGAAGCTGCACTGCGCGCCGGTCAGCGCCGGATCGTCGGCGGAGTAATTGAGGAACAGCATGCGCGCATCGGGGCGGCGCGCGTTCTGGCGATCGATCGCGGTGACCAGCGCCGCCGCGACCGCCGAACCGTTGCCCTGCGCGATGAAGCCGATATGCCGGTCGGCCGCCACGCGCAGTTGCTGCAGCGCATCCTCGACGCCGCCCTTGCTGTCGAGCACCACCAGCTCCAGCGGATGCGCGCCGTCGGCGAGCATCACGCCGCCGCGCGCGTTGACGCGCTCGATGCCGAAGCGCAGGTTGCGCTCGACGGCGGCGCCGGCGTTGGCGAACGGCCCGGACATGCCCTCCACCAGCGCGATGCGCACCGGCTCGGCCGCCTGCGCGGCAGCACCGGCCGGCGCGGCGGCAGCCATCAGCGAAAGCGCCGCGCAGGCGGCGGCTAGGCGTTTCCATCCGGACATCGGCATGCTTCCTGTCATCGATCGGGAAGCGGATCATACCGGAGCCGCCGCCTGCCGTTCGCCTGCCGTTCGCCGCCCGCCCGGGCCGCGCCGCACCGGCGATGCGCGATCCGAAGCGGCCTCGAGAAATGCGCGCCGCCGCGCGAGCACACGGCTGCGCGTCGTGATACAACAGCGGCATCGCATCCGACGGAGACCAGCATGTTTCGACGACTTCCCGTACTGCTAGCCATCGCGGCCACGCTGCTGGCCGGTTGCGCGCAACCGTGGCAGCGCTTCCAGGCGGGCGAGGACCAGTCGGCGCTGGTCGCCCGGCTCGGGCCGCCGAAGGAAATCTACGACCTGCCCGACGGCGGCAAGCGCCTGATGTGGCCGACCCAGCCGATGGGCGAAACCACCACCGCCGCCGATATCGACGCGGCCGGCAAGGTCCGCAACGTGCGCCAGGTCCTGCAGCCGCTCGAGTTCTATCGCGCCGAGATCGGCAAGTGGAAGAAGTCCGACGTGCTGGTCAATTTCGGCCGCCCCGAGGAAACCGCCTACTTCCCGCTGATGAAGCGCGAGGTCTGGACCTATCGTTATCTCGAGGACAACGTCTGGTACATGCTCTACAGCTTCTACTTCGACGACCAGGGCATCCTGCGCCTCACGCAGAAGACGCCGGACCCGCTGCACGACCCCGATCGCCGCGTCGCATTCTGATAATCGAATTACTGTCAATTCCGACAGGATTTACCCAGGCCATTCCAGCTGATAAGCGGAATGGCCTTTTTGTCATCCAGGCATCACGAATTGATTTTCCAGCCGAAAGAATTGCGAAAATAAGCTTCGAATCATTTCGTCACCGAACCGGTCTGTATCGTCACAATTCAATAGGGGCGTCACTTTTCAGGTGATCGAATGCACCGGAATCCGGCAATTCGATTTCCGAAATGGTGCAAAACCAATTCACCCATCTCGAATTTGAAACAGAATGTTTCAAGGCCTCCACGTATCGAGGCAAACCCCTAATATCCCCAACAAGCTTTCAATCTAGAAAGCATTGCCGATACGGCTGCTCCGGCGCCGTTCGCGATCTCGTTCATTTATGAAGGATTCCTCATGAATCGCGCCAAAACCCTGCTCGCCGCCAACGTCGCCTGGGCGCGGGAAACCGCCGAACGCGCGCCCGGCTTCTTCGAGGCGCTGTCGCAAGGCCAGAATCCGCGCGTGTTGTGGCTGGGCTGCTCGGACAGCCGCGTGCCGGCCGAGGCCATCACGCACAGCGCGCCGGGCGAGCTGTTCGTCCACCGCAATATCGCGAACCTGTTCCACCCGAACGACGACAACAGCGTCAGCGTGCTGGAATACGCGGTGCGCGTTCTCAAGGTCGATCACGTAATCGTTTGCGGGCATTACGGCTGCGGCGGCGTGCGCGCCTCGCTGCTGCCGCCGCCGGCCGACCTGCCGCATGTGGCAAGGCGTATCGCGCCGCTCTGCGCGCTGGCCAGCCGGCATCGCGCCACGTTGGACGAACTGCCCGCCGATACCGCCGCGAATCGCCTGGCCGAGCTGAACGTGCTGGAGCAGGTGCGCCTGCTGCGCGAGCACCCGGTGGTACGCGACAGCCAGCCGGCGCCGCTGGTGCATGGCTGGATCTTCTCGCTGTCGGACGGGCTGCTCAACGTGCTGTCTTCCGGCTACGAGGCGGGCGCGACGCAGCCTGCCGAAACGGCACCGGCCGCCGCCGCGCATGCGCGCCACCGCGAGCCCCAGCCCGCCTGACGCACTCGAAACACGGCGCGGCCGGCCGCCCAGCCCGGCGCCGGTCGCGCCTCCCGCAGCACGCTCCCCAACGCCCCGCCTCGAACCCCATCATGAATTTACGCAACGCCTTCTCCACGTTTCCGCGCGACTTCGTCGCCGGCACCGTCGTGTTCCTGGTCGCGCTGCCGCTCTGCCTGGGCATCGCCAACGCCTCCGGCGTCGAGCCCTTCGCGGGCCTGATCTCGGGCATCGTCGGCGGCCTGGTGGTCGCCTTCCTGAGCGGCTCGCCGTTGTCGGTGAGCGGCCCCGCCGCCGGCCTGGTGGTGATCGTCGTCGACGGCATCGCCCAACTCGGCAGCTTCCCCGCCTTCCTGCTCGCGGTGGTCTTGTCGGGCCTGCTGCAGCTGGGTTTCGGCATGCTGCGCGCGGGCCAGTTGGCCGCCTACGTGCCCTCGCCCGTGATCAAGGGCATGCTGGCCGCGATCGGCCTGCTGCTGATCGTCAAGCAGGTGCCCTTCGCGCTCGGCCTGCACGGCGGCACCGCCGCGTTCAGCGCCCATGCGATCGGCGCGGCGCTGATCGCAATCGTCTCGCTGGCCCTGCTGGTGGCCTGGGACTCGAAGGCGCTGCGCCGCTTCGCGCTGGTGCGCAACGTCCCGGCGCCGCTGATCGTGGTGGTGCTCGGCATCGGCGCCACGCTGGTGCTGGGCGCCCTGCTGCCCGCGCTGGCGCCGCCGGCCGAGCATCGCGTGGCGCTGCCCGCGCTCGACTCGCTGGCCTCGCTCGGCGGCGCGCTCAAGAGCGTCGAGCTCGGCCCGCACTACGCCCAGCTCTGGAACCCCGATGTCTGGCGCGTCGCGATCACGCTGGCGATCGTCGCCAGCCTCGAGACCCTGCTCTCGCTCGAGGCGGTCGAGCAGATCGACCCGAAGCGCCGCCCGCCGATGCCGAACCGCGAACTGAAGGCCCAGGGAGTCGGCAACCTGGTGGCGGGCGCCTTCGGCGGCCTGCCGATCACCTCGGTGATCGTGCGCAGCTCGGTCAACGTCAACGCCGGCGCGCAAAGCCGCCTCTCGGCGGTGGTGCATGGCGCGCTGCTGCTGGTCAGCGTGTTCCTGCTGACCGAGCTGATCAACCTGATCCCGCTCGCCACGCTCGCCGCGATCCTGATCCACACCGGCTTCAAGCTCGCCAAGCCGGCGCTGTTCAAGGCCGTCGCGCAACAGGGGCCGGCCGCCTTCCTGCCCTTCGTCGCGACCGTTGCCGGCGTGCTGGCCATCGACCTGCTGGCCGGGATCGCGCTGGGCATCGTGTGCAGCGTGCTGGCGGTGGCCTTCGCCAACCTGCGCAGCCCGGCCACGCTGGCCCGCCACGACGACCACTACCTGCTGACCTTCCGCAAGGACGTGTCCTTCCTCGGCAAGGTGCAGGTCAAGCACTACCTGCGGCAGATCCCGGATCGTTCGATCGTGATCATCGACGCGACGCGCGCCGACTACATCGACCACGACGTGCGCGAGCTGATCGACGCCTTCATGGCCGATGCGCAGGCACGCGAGATCCTGGTCGACTACCGGCAGCCCACGCGCGCCGCGGCCAGGCGCTGGTCGATCTCGATGCTGCGCAGCCCCAGCGCGCAATAAGCGCGGCCCGCAACGGCAAAACGCCCCGCCGGCCTTCGGGCCGCGCGGGGCGTTTCATTGCCGGTCAACGGCCGGGCAAGCCGGCCGATCGGGCTCAGGAGCGTTGCGGGTTGAGCTTGTCGACGTCCGAGTGCAGCTTGTTGAGCGCCGACAGGTAAGCCTTGGCCGAGGCCGCGACGATGTCCGGGTCGGTGCCGACGCCGTTGACGATGCGCCCGCTCTTGGACAGGCGCACGGTCACCTCGCCCTGCGCCTGGGTGCCGGTGGTGATCGCGTTGACCGAGTACAGCAGCAGCTCCGAGCCGCTGCCGACTTCCGTCTCGATCGCGTTCAGCGTCGCGTCGACGGGGCCGTTGCCGCGCGCCTCGCCGGTCACCTCGCCGCCGTCGATCGAGAACACCACCTTGGCCTGCGGCTGCTCGCCCGTTTCCGAGCGCTGCGACAGCGACACGAACTTGTAGTGCTCGCGCTCGACCACCGCCGCCTCTTCCGACACGATCGCGATGATGTCCTCGTCGAAGATCTCGGCCTTGCGGTCGGCCAGGTCCTTGAAGCGCATGAAGGCCGCATTCAGCTCGGTTTCGCTGTCGAGCGAGACGCCCAGCTCCTGCAGGCGCTGCTTGAAGGCGTTGCGGCCCGAGAGCTTGCCCAGCACGATCTTGTTGGCGGTCCAGCCCACGTCTTCCGCGCGCATGATCTCGTAGGTGTCGCGCGCCTTCAGCACGCCGTCCTGGTGGATGCCCGAAGCATGGGCGAAGGCGTTGGCGCCCACCACCGCCTTGTTCGGCTGCACCACGAAGCCGGTGATCTGCGAGACCAGCTTCGAGGCCGGCACGATCTGCGTGGTGTCCAGGCCGACGTCGAGACCGAAATAGTCCTTGCGCGTCTTCACCGCCATCACGATCTCCTCGAGCGACGTATTGCCGGCGCGCTCGCCCAGACCGTTGATGGTGCACTCGACCTGGCGCGCGCCGCCGATCTGCACGCCGGCCAGCGAGTTGGCCACGGCCATGCCGAGATCGTTGTGGCAGTGCACCGAGAAGATCGCCTTGTCCGAGTTCGGGATCCGCTCGCGCAGCGTCTTGACCAGGTTGCCGTACAGCTCCGGCACGCCGTAGCCGACCGTGTCGGCGATGTTGATGGTGGTCGCGCCCTCGGCGATCACGGCTTCCAGCACGCGGCAGAGGAAGTCCATGTCGGAGCGGCTGCCGTCTTCCGGCGAGAACTCGACGTTGTCGGTGAACTTGCGCGCGAAACGCACCGCCAGCCGCGCCTGCTCGAACACCTGGTCCGGCGTCATGCGCAGCTTCTTCTCCATGTGCAGCGGGGAGGTGGCGATGAAGGTGTGGATCCGGAAGCTGTTGGCGGGCTTCAGCGCATCGGCGGCGCGCTGGATGTCCTTGTCGTTGGCGCGGGCCAGCGAGCAGATCGTGCTGTCCTTGATCAGCCCGGCGATGGTGTGGATCGCGTCGAAATCGCCGTTCGAGCTGGCCGCGAAACCGGCTTCGATCACGTCGACCTTCATCCGTTCGAGCTGCTTGGCGATACGGATCTTTTCTTCCTTCGTCATCGACGCGCCGGGCGATTGTTCGCCGTCACGCAAGGTCGTGTCGAAAATGATCAGCTTGTCTGTCATGGGGAGGCTCCAGGGGGATCTTGTGGGTACGGCAGAAACGATGGAGTTCGCGCCACCGCTGGCGACGCTCAACAACAGACGAGGCTTGACGGAGGGCGAAGACGGTCAGCGCGGCAGGCGCGCTAGCGCTAGTGCGCATAGGGGCGCACCGGCTTGAAGGAGGGAGAGGCGGAGAAATGCGGTCATGCCGAGGAATATAGCGGCATTCCGTAACACGTGCAATCGGACTGCACCCGGAACCCGCCCTGCCCCGCCGAGCCGGCCCCGGACGAAAAAACGGCGACCGGATCAGGGTCGCCGTCTTGCACCGAAATGGGGCTGGTTCGCGGATGAGGCGAGGCTCGCCCTCAGTGCTCGCGCTGGGACGAGCGGGCCGGATTGGCGCGGCCGCGGATCGCCATGTAGCCCCAGAACACATAGCCCGACAGGCCATACAGCACGAACAGGCCGAACAGCATCAGCGGCGGATCGGAGGACACCAGCACGAAGGCCACCACCACCAGCAGGATCGCCGCGAACGGCACGCGATGCCGCACGTCAAGCGCCTTGCCGCTGTAGAACGGCGCATTCGACACCATGGTCACGCCGGCATAGATGGTCAGCACGAAGGCCACCCAGGGCAGCCAGCCGAGCTTGAGCGGCACGCGGTTGTCGGTGGCCAGCCATACGAAGCCGGCGATCAGCGCGGCCGCGGCCGGGCTCGGCAAGCCCTGGAAGAAGCGCTTGTCGACCACGCCGATATTGGTGTTGAAGCGCGCCAGGCGCAGCGCGGCGCCCGAGCAGTAGACGAAGGCGGCCAGCCACCCCCAGCGGCCCAGGTCCTTCAGCACCCATTCGTACATCACCAGGGCCGGCGCCACGCCGAACGAGACCATGTCGGACAGGCTGTCGAACTGCTCGCCGAAGGCGCTCTGGGTGTGCGTCATGCGCGCCACGCGGCCGTCCATGCCGTCGAGCACCATCGCCACGAAGATCGCGATCGCGGCGATCTCGAAGCGCACGTTCATCGCCTGCACCACCGCGAAGAAGCCGCAGAACAGCGCGGCGGTGGTGAAGGCATTGGGCAGCAGGTAGATGCCGCGGGTGCGCAGGAACTGCTGGCGCGCGGCGCGGCGCGGCTCGACCGACGAATTGTCGGCGCCGAGCACCTTGTTGTGCCGGAACGAGCGCGGCAGGGACTTGCCGTTGCGCGACCGGCGCGGTTTGAATGCAGCCATCGAGCCTCCTGCCGCTTACTGCGGCAATTCAGCAAGAATCGTCGACGATGCGGACACCTTTTCGCCGATCGAGACGCGGGCGCGGCTGCCGATCGGCAGGTACACGTCCACGCGCGAACCGAAGCGGATAAAGCCGTAGCGCTGGCCGCGCGTGAGCGGCTCGCCGTTGCGCACGTAGCAGAGAATGCGCCGCGCCACCAGCCCGGCGATCTGCACCGAGGTAACGATATGGTTGCTGCCGGTGTGGATCACCACCGCATTGCGCTCGTTCTCGGTCGAGGCCTTGTCGATCGCCGCGTTCAGGAACGCGCCCGGGAAGTATTCGACCTTGGTGATCGCGCCGTCGACCGGCGAGCGCTGCGAGTGAACGTTGAACACGTTCATGAACACGCTGATCTTGAGCGCCTCGCGATTCGCGTAGGGATCGTGCGCGGTTTCCACCGCGACGATGCGCCCATCGGCCGGGCACAGCACCGCGTTGGCCTCGGTCGGGATCGGCCGGGCCGGATCGCGGAAGAACTGCACCACGAAGACGAGCAACAGCCAGAACGGCCAGGCCAGGCCGAAACCCGCGACTGCATGGATCAACAGCGCGATGACGGCAGCGATCGCGATGAACGGCCAGCCTTCGCGCGCGATGATCGGATGAGGGTAGTTCATGGTGTGATTCGGTGAATTGCAAAGGACGTAGCATAACAAAAGCCGCCCTCGGCACTGCGGCCTTCGGGCGGCTTTTCGTTGCCGACCCCGGAAAACCGGGGCCGTCGCTCAGCGAACGCTTAGTTCTTCGACTGGTCGACCAGCTTGTTCTTGGCGATCCAGGGCATCATCGCGCGCAGCTTCGAGCCGACCTGCTCGATCTGGTGCTCGGCCGTCAGGCGGCGGCGCGATTGCAGCGTCGGGGCGCCGGCCTTGTTCTCCAGGATGAAGCTCTTGGCGTATTCGCCGGTCTGGATGTCGGTCAGGACCGCCTTCATGGCCTTCTTGGTCTCTTCCGTGACGATGCGCGGGCCCGTCACGTATTCGCCGTACTCGGCGTTGTTCGAGATCGAGTAGTTCATGTTGGCGATGCCGCCTTCATAGATCAGGTCGACGATCAGCTTGAGCTCGTGCAGGCACTCGAAGTAGGCCATTTCCGGCGCGTAGCCGGCTTCGACCAGGGTTTCGAAACCGGCCTTGATCAGGTCGACGGTACCGCCGCACAGCACGGCCTGCTCGCCGAACAGGTCGGTTTCGGTCTCTTCGCGGAAGTTCGTCTCGATGATGCCGGCACGGCCGCCGCCGTTGGCTGCCGCGTACGACAGGGCCACGTCGCGCGCCGCGCCCGACTTGTCCTGGGCGACCGCGATCAGGTGCGGCACGCCGCCACCTTGCGAGTAGGTGCCGCGCACCGTGTGGCCCGGGGCCTTCGGGGCGATCATGATGACGTCCAGATCGGCGCGCGGGATCACCTGGCCGTAGTGGACGTTGAAGCCGTGGGCGAAGGCCAGCGCCGCGCCCTGCTTGATGTTGGCGTGCACTTCCTTGGCGTAGACCTCGGCGATCTGCTCGTCGGGCAGCAGCATCATGACCACGTCGGCGCCCTTCACCGCCTCGGCGACTTCCTTGACCGTCAGGCCGGCGTTCTCGGCCTTGCTCCACGACGCGCCACCCTTGCGCAGGCCGACCGTCACGTTCACGCCGCTTTCCTTCAGGTTCAGCGCGTGGGCGTGGCCTTGCGAGCCGTAGCCGATGATGGTGACTTGCTTGCCCTTGATGAGGGAGAGGTCAGCGTCCTTGTCGTAGAAAACTTTCATGATGATTCCTTTCGCTAAATGCAGTGAGTTCGTTCAATGAGTAAGGCTACCGGGGCATGACGGCGCCGCCGGCTTCGTTCGATACGGCCGCATCAGACCTTCAGGATGCGCTCGCCGCGACCGATGCCCGAGCTGCCGGTGCGCACGGTTTCGAGAATCGCCCCCGCGTCCAGCCCCTGGATGAATGCGTCGAGCTTGTCGCTCGCGCCCGTCAATTCGATTGTGTAGGTCTTTTCGGTAACGTCGATGATGCGGCCGCGGAAAATGTCCGCCATCCGCTTCATTTCTTCGCGTTCCTTGCCGACCGCTCGCACCTTGATCAGCATCAGCTCTCGTTCGATGTGGGCACCGTCGGTCAGGTCCACCACTTTCACCACCTCGATCAGGCGGTTCAGATGCTTCGTGATCTGTTCGATCACGTCGTCCGAGCCAATGGAGACGATGGTCAGCCGCGACAGCGAATTGTCTTCGGTCGGTGCCACCGTCAAGGTTTCAATGTTGTAGCCGCGTGCCGAGAACAGGCCGACCACGCGCGAGAGCGCGCCCGGTTCGTTTTCCAGCAGCACGGAGATGATGTGTCTCATGTTCGCTTCTTCCCGATGATGTCTCGACTAATCCAGTTCGAATGCCTGCCGCGCGCCGCCCGGCGCGGCCCGCTCCTCGTGGAAGCGGGCGCCGAGCGCGCGGCGCGCGGGCACGCCGTTACAGATCTTCCGATCCGAGCAGCATCTCCGTGATGCCCTTGCCGGCCTGGACCATCGGCCAGACGTTTTCGGTCGGATCGGTCTGGAAGTCGAGAAACACGGTGCGATCCTTGAGACGCAGCGCTTCCTTGAGCGCCGGCTCCACATCGGACGACTTTTCGATGCGCATCCCGACGTGGCCGAACGCCTCCGCCAGCTTCACGAAATCGGGCAGCGCGTCCATGTAGGAATGGGAATAGCGCTTGCTGTATTCGATCTGCTGCCACTGGCGGACCATGCCGAGGTAGCGGTTGTTGAGCGAGATGATCTTGACGGGCGTGTCGTACTGCTTGCAGGTCGACAGCTCCTGGATGCACATCTGGATCGAGCCCTCGCCCGTGATGCAGACCACGTCGTCGTCGGGATGGGCCATCTTGACGCCCATCGCCGCCGGCAGGCCGAAGCCCATGGTGCCGAGGCCGCCCGAGTTGATCCAGCGGCGCGGCTTGTCGAAGCGGTAGAACTGCGCGGCCCACATCTGGTG
Organism: Burkholderia sp. Ax-1720; assembly: GCF_011753035.1. Taxonomy (NCBI): domain Bacteria; kingdom Pseudomonadati; phylum Pseudomonadota; class Betaproteobacteria; order Burkholderiales; family Burkholderiaceae; genus Burkholderia; species Burkholderia sp. Ax-1720. The sequence continues at coordinate 49,291 of NZ_VWWK01000037.1, forward strand.
CTGGCCGACGTCCGAGCAGACGAAGGCATTGCCGCCGGTGAGCTTCCAGAGCGTCTCGACCACGTGCTGCGGCTTGATGATCTCGCTCTCGCGGTCGTACTTCAGGCAGTCCTTGGCGCGCCAGCTCTCGATGTCCTTCCACCATTGCGCGAGCGCCTCGGTGTCGGGGCCGTGCTCGGCCGTCTGCAGCTGCTCGATCAGTTCCTTGAGCACTTCCTTGACGTCGCCGACGATCGGGATGTCGACCTTGACGCGCTTGCTGATCGAGGACGGATCGATGTCGATGTGGATGATCTTGCGCGGACGCGAGGCGAAGTGGGCCGGGTCGCCGATCACGCGGTCGTCGAAACGCGCGCCGATCGCGATCAGCACGTCGCAGTGCTGCATCGCCATGTTCGCTTCGTAGGTGCCGTGCATGCCGAGCATGCCGAGGAACTTGGGATCCGAGGCACGGTAGCCGCCCAGGCCCATCAGCGTGTTGGTGACCGGGTAGCCGAGCAGGTCGGCGAACTGGTTCAGCTCGCGCGAGGCATCGGCCAGGATGATGCCGCCGCCCGTGTAGATGTACGGGCGCTTGGCCGTCAGCAGCAGCGACACGGCCTTGCGGATCTGGCCCGAATGGCCCTTGGTGACCGGGTTGTAGGAGCGCAGCGCGACGCTCTTGACCGGCACGTATTCGCAGGGCGTCTTGGAGACGTCCTTCGGGATGTCGATCAGCACGGGACCGGGACGGCCGGTGCGGGCGATGAAGAACGCCTTCTTGACCGTTTCCGCGAGGTCGCGGACGTCCTTCACGAGAAAGTTGTGCTTGACGCAGGGGCGCGTGATGCCGACCGTGTCGCATTCCTGGAATGCGTCCTGGCCGATCGCGGCCGTCGGCACCTGGCCGCTGATCACCACCAGCGGGATCGAATCCATGTAGGCGGTGGCGATGCCGGTCACGGCATTGGTCACGCCCGGGCCGGAGGTCACCAGGCACACGCCGACGTTGCCGGTCGCGCGCGCATAGGCATCCGCCGCATGCACGGCCGCCTGTTCATGGCGCACCAGCACGTGCTGGATCTTTTCCTGCTTGTAGAGTTCGTCGTAGATGTAGAGGACCGAGCCGCCGGGATAGCCCCAGATGAATTCGACGTTCTCGTCGGCCAGTGCCTTCATCAGCACGGTACCGCCGATCGAGTCGCTCGAGGGGGCAGAAATAGGTTCCGACGTGGAGAATTCCGCGCTGGGCATGTTCATATCGACCTTTCGAATTTTCGGCAAAAAATTGATCGGGTGCTCTCTGCCGAACTTGTGGCTCGGGTTCAAGCGGCGCGTCCAGTTGACGAGCTGGCTTCTTGGGCCAGCCTCAATTGAGACCATCACTTATGTTGCGAACCGGTGACGATATCTTGGCGAAGTCAAGTGGTCAAGAAAAAAATCCCTGCTGCCGGGAGGCTGATCATAAAACCACAGGCTGGCGCCATCCCGCGCACCCTCGTGGCGGCACCCGGGATGCCGATCGGCACGAAAATTTGTTAGCATCCGCCCCGTTTACAGAATTTTTCGTCCTTCCAGGCCCTTCGAGCGCAGACCTTTTCACGGAATGGCATCAGACAAGGAACTCGCCGACTTTCTGGCGGGCGTCGAAAGGCGCGCGTTCAAGCAGGCCGCCTACGCGGTTCGCGACGACGACGCCTCGCTCGACATCGTGCAGGACGCGATGATCCGGCTCGCCGAGAAATACGGCGACCGCCCGGCCGCCGAACTGCCCCTGCTTTTTCAGCGGATCCTGCAAAACGCGATCCACGACTACTTCCGCCGCCAGAAGGTCCGCAACACCTGGGTGAGCCTGTTTTCCTCGCTCGGCGGCGCCGATGACGACGACTTCGATCCGCTCGAAACGCTCGACACGGCCGACAACGGCAGCGGCATCGAGAGCAGCGAATCGCGCCTGGAGCGGGAGCAGGTGCTGTCGCTGATCGACGACGAAATCCGCAAGCTTCCGGCGCGTCAACGGGAAGCCTTCCTGATGCGTTACTGGGAAGATATGGATGTCGCCGAAACAGCCGCTGCCATGGGCTGCTCCGAAGGCAGCGTCAAGACGCATTGCTCACGGGCCACGCACGCATTGGCACAAGCGCTCAAGGCCAAAGGAATCACGCTATGAGCTCCGCTCCCGAACTCAAAGAACTGGAATTCGCCCTGAAGATCCGCCGCGCGCTGGACGAACGCGCGGCCGAGCTGCCCCCGTCGGCCGCCGATCGGCTGGCCGCCGCGCGCCGGGCCGCGCTCGCGCGCAAGAAACCCGATGCCGCCATCGTGCTGGTGCCCGCCCTCGCGGGCGGCGGCACCGGCAGCTTCGGCCTGGTGCGCGGTCCGGCCCCGCGGCCGGTGTCGCTCACGCGCCGGATCCTGCGCGCGGTGCCGCTGGTGGTGCTGCTGGCCGGCATCGTCGGCATCGCCTACTGGGAAAACCTCGAGCACACGGCCGAGCTCGCGGACATCGACGCCGCGATGCTGAACGACAACCTGCCGCTCAACGCGTACCTCGACCACGGGTTCAACGCATACCTGTCACACACGCGCTGAGCGCGACCAGAGAGAGAAGGACGCACGGGGCGATGCAGAAACGGGGACTGGCGATATTTTTCGGGAGCGCGATCGCGCTCGTGGTTGCCTACGCGGCCACCTACCCCCGTTTTTTCGAGACCCCGGCGCCGGTCGCCGCCGCGCCGGTGGCGGCCTCCGGCACCACGCCGCCCGCCCAGCCCGCCGTCAGCCTGTCCCTGCCCAATGCATTTCCGACGCTGGCGCCCGCCAGCCCGCTGTCCTGGGCGCGCCTGAGCGCGCAGCAGCACGAGGCGCTGGCGCCCTTCGAACGCCAATGGGATGGCTTCAGCGATGCGCGCAAGCGCAAATGGCTGCGGATCGCCGCACGATTCCCGAAGATGTCGCCCGAAGAGCAGAAACGCCTGCATGAGCGGATGACCCAGTGGGCCAACATGACGGCCGAGGAACGGCGCGTCGCGCGCGAGAACTACCAGGCCTCGCAGGATCTGCCCGCGCAGGCCCGCGAACGCGCCTGGAAGGACTACCAGAAGCTGTCGCCCGAGCAGAAGGCCAAGCTGGCCGCCGCCGAGCGCCGTCGCCGGCCGACCGTGGTCAGCGCGCCGCCCTCGGGCAAGAGCGACCGCGACATCAACCGCCTGGTCAACGCGCACGACCACCCGGCCAACGCGCCCGCCAAGCCGCTCACGCCG
>NZ_VWWK01000384.1:0-2002 GCF_011753035.1 Burkholderia sp. Ax-1720
CCCAAGCGCGTCGGGGCCGGGCCCTGCCTCGGCGCCGCTCGCCGCCTTCGGCGCCGGCTCGTCCTCGCCGGCATCCAGCTCGCGCGCATCGGGCCGCTGCGCGGCGGCGGCCGGATCGCCCGGCAAGGTGATCGCGAGATTGCGCGAGGCCAGCAGTTCCCCGTCCTCGGCGGCGGCCGCGAAAGACAGCGCGTTGTTGCCGAACACCACGCTGCTCAGGCGCTCGGCATGCGCGCGCACGTCCCCGGCCGAGGCCAGTTCCTCGGCCAGGCGCCGCGCATGGCGCGCGGCCAGCACCACGTCGAGGTCGCTCTGCTCGCTGACCTGCCGGTCCAGTTGCAGGTACACGTAGCTGCCGACCAGCGCGAACACGGCCAGCGTCATCGCGCCGAAGGCGACGGCGAGCGCGGCCGTCAGCGAACGCGCGCGCATCAGGGCGCCTCGTCCTTCAGTTCCAGCACGTAGCCGACGCCGCGCACGGTATGCACCAGCTTGACGGGAAACTCGTCGTCGATCTTCACGCGCAGCCGGCGGATCGCCACGTCCACCACGTTGGTGTCGCTGTCGAAGTTCATGTCCCAGACGTAGGAGGCGATCTGCGTGCGGCTCAGCACCTCGCCCTGGCGCCGGGCCAGCAGGTGCAGCAGCGCGAACTCGCGCGGCGTCAGCTCGATGCGGGTCGCGCCGCGCCGCACGCGGCGGCGCAGCACGTCGATCTCCAGGTCGCCGATCGCGATCCATTCCGATTCGCGCGGCGGCCCGCGGCGCGCCAGGGTGCGCACCCGGGCCAGCAGCTCGACGAAGGCAAAGGGCTTGACGAGGTAGTCGTCGGCGCCGAGTTCGAGCCCGCGCACGCGGTCCTCGACATCGTCGCGCGCGGTCAGGAACAGCACCGGCGTGGCCTTGCTCGCGCGCAGCCGCTGCAGCACCGCCCAGCCGTCGAGCACGGGCAGCATCACGTCGAGCACGATCACGTCGTAGGGCTCCTCCTCGGCGAGCAGCAGCCCGTCGGCGCCGTCGGTCGCCAGGTCCACGCTCATGCCCGATTCCTCGAGCCCCTTCTTCAGATAGGCGCCCGTCTTCGGCTCGTCTTCGACTACCAGGATTCGCACCGCGCGCTCCCACCAGGTTGATACGCGCCGATGGTACCGGGATTCGCGCCGCCCGGGCCGGCCTCGCGCGCGGATGACGAAAATGTAATCGGCGCGGGCCGGCGGCGCCCCGCGCGGGCGGCCCGGCGCCGCGAAGATGACAAATCGGTAATGAACGCGTCAGCATCGCGCGACGCGCGCGCGGCCAGAATCGCCTTCATCGGCCCGCCGTCGACCACCCCGACGCGGCCGCCTCGCCCATGGTGGGCGGGCAAGGAGCCCATGATGCGATTCCCGATCCGGGCGGCGCGCGCCGCCTCGCTGCTGGCCGCGTGCCTGGCCTGCTATTCGCAGGCCGGCCACGCGCAAACGAGCCGCGCCCAGGTGCGGGCCGAGCTGGTGCGCGTCGAGCAGGCCGGCTTCGATCCGCTGCGCGAGCCGCTCGAATTCCCGGTCGACATCCAGGCCGCCGAGGCGCGGTTGGCGCCGGGCGGCGCGACGGCAGTGGCCGCGACGCCAGCGCTGCCGGCGCTGGCGAACGCCGCCGGCGGCCATGCCTCGACGACGTCCGGCGTGACGAGCGTGGCAAGCGCAGCGCATGACGGCGGCGTCGAGAACGCCGGCGCACCGGCCCTCTCCCGTTGAGCGCCGCACCCATGTCCACTTCCCGCTTCCCGCTCAAGACCGTCTGCCTGACGCTGGCGGCCACCGCACTGGCCGGCGCGGCCGGCGCGCTCGGCCTCATCTATTCCGGCTACTACGACGTCTCGGCCATCCCGCCTCACGACCCGCTGGTCGCCTGGGCGCTTCACAGCACCTACGAACACTCGCTGCACCGCCACGCGCAAGGCATCGTCGCCCCGCCCGACCTGATGAGCGAGGCGAACCTGGCCGCCGGCGCGCGGCGCTAC
>NZ_VWWK01000385.1:0-1744 GCF_011753035.1 Burkholderia sp. Ax-1720
TGAACTGGCGAGCCGCTGGCGGATCGACATCGGCGCCCAGCGGCGGCGGCGCCGCCGCTTCGCCTGCACCTGCCTGGACTGGAGCGAACGGCGCGCCCACCTGGCCGGCGCGCTCGGCGCCGCGCTGCTCGATGCCTGGCTCGCGCAGCGCTGGATCGAGCCGGCCGGCAAGCCGCGCGTGCTGCGCATCACGCCCGACGGGCAGCGCCGCTTCGAGGCCTTGCTTACCGGCGCTTGACGCCTCGATTGCAAATGCTTGACGAAAACGGGGACAGCGACATGCTTTGTTACAGCCGCGCGTGAGCGCATTACAAAAGCGTCGGCCCGGAAACACGGCGCGCGGGTAGAGTGAATTCAAACGGCGCAGGCATGCGCCGCGCCATCGAATCACGAGTTCGCCATGACCCCGCTTCGCGTTCCGTTCTCCCTCACCGCGCTGGCCGCCTCGGCCTTGCTGGCGCTCGCCACGCTGGCCCCGGCCGCGTCGTTCGCGCAGACCGAACCGGCGCCGCCGCCCGAGGTGGCGCCCTCCGCGCCCACCACGCAGCAAGCCGGCGGCGATCCGCCCTCGCGCGTGGCGCGGCTCGACTACCTGTCGGGACCGGTGACCACCGAGCCGGCCGGCGCGAGCGACTGGTCCTACGCGGCCGTCAACCGGCCGCTGACCAGCGGCGACCAGCTCTGGAACGACCAGGGCGCGCGCTCGGAGCTCCATATCGGCTCGACGGCGGTGCGGCTCGACCAGTCCACCGCGCTGGCGATCCTCGCTCTCGACGATCGCAACACGCAGCTGAAGGTGGGCCTGGGCAGCCTGTCCACCCATGTGCGCGAGCTGCCGGCGGGCAGCGCCTACGAGATCGACACGCCCAACCTCGCGCTGGCCGTCGACGGCGCCGGCGACTATCGCGTCGACGTGGCCCCGGACGGCGCCTCGACCACCGTCACGGTGCGACGCGGCAGCGCCACCGCCTTCGGCGACAGCGGCCAGATCCCGATCGCGGCGGGCCAGCAGCTCAGCTTCACGGGCACCAACCTGCAGCTGGGCGCCAACAACGCCGCGCCGGGCCCCGATCCGTTCGACCAGTGGAGCGCCTCGCGCGACGCGGCCGAGGACCGCTCCATCTCGGCGCGCTACGTGTCGCGCGAGGTTCCCGGCTACCAGGACCTCGATGCGAACGGAAGCTGGCGCGATTCGCCCGACTACGGGGCGATCTGGATCCCGAACGACGTGCCGGCCGGCTGGGCGCCCTATCACACCGGCCACTGGATCTGGCAGGCGCCCTGGGGCTGGACCTGGGTCGACGATGCGCCCTGGGGCTTCGCGCCGTATCACTACGGCCGCTGGGCCTATGTCGACGACAGCTGGGCCTGGGTGCCCGGTCCGATCGTGCCGGCCGAGCCGCCCTGCTACGCGCCGGCGCTGGTGGCCTTCGTCGGCGGCGGGGGCGGCGGCTTCGACTGGAGCGTCGGGCTGGCCGTGGGCGGCGCGGTGGCCGCCGGCGTGGCCTGGTTCCCGCTCGCTCCGCACGAGGCCTGGCATCCCGGCTGGGGCGGCTGGAGCCCGCGCTATTACGATCGCGTGAATCGCACGGTGATCGTCAACAACACCCGCGTCACGAACATCACCAATATCCACAACACCTACGTCAACTACCACGTGCGCAACGCGGTGACGGCGGTGCCGGCGCAGGCCTTCGTGCATGGCCAGCCGGTAGCGCGCTTCGCGCAGCACGTCGATCCGCGG
>NZ_VWWK01000386.1:0-2033 GCF_011753035.1 Burkholderia sp. Ax-1720
GGCCTCGCCCAGCCGCGAGAGCGCCGCGCCCACCACGCGCGCGACCTGCGGCGCCAGCCCCTCGGTGGGCTCGTCGACGATCATCAAGCGCGGCGCGCCCACCATCGCGCGCGCCAGCGCCAGCATCTGCTGCTCGCCGCCCGACAGCACGGCCGCCTTGGCGCGCCAGCGCTCGGCCAGCGCCGGGAACAGCGTCCTCACTTCGTCGAAGGCCCGCTCGCGCGCCGCGCGCGGGCCTTCGCGCCAGCCCAGCCGCAGGTTGTCCTCGACGCTCAGCAGCCCGAACACGTCGCGCCGCTCGGCCACGTAACCGACGCCGCGGCGCGCGATCTCGAAGGTCGGCCGCCCCGCCATTTCCTCGCCGTCGATGCGGATCGAACCACTCGACGCGATCATGCCCATCACCGCCCTGGCCAGCGTCGAGCGGCCCGAGCCGTTGCGGCCCAGCAGCGCCAGCACCTCGCCGCGGCCGAGCCTGAGATCGACGCCGTCGAGCACGGGCAAGGCGCCATAGGCCGCGCTCACGCCCTGCAGTTCGAGCAGGGGCGCGGTCATGGCCGATCTCCCGCGCCGACGCGATCACCGCGGTTGTCGAGATCGTCCATGCTTTCGTCGGTGCCAAGGTAGGCCGCGCGCACCGCCGCGTTCGCGCGAATCTCGGCCGGCGTGCCGGTGGCGATCCGCTCGCCGCGCACCAGCACCGAGATGCGGTCCGCGAAACCGAACACGGCGTCGATGTCGTGCTCGATCATCAGCACCGTGCAGCCGGCCGTGGCCGCGCGGATCAGCGCCAGCGTGGCGCGCGCCTGCTCGCGGCTCATGCCGGCGGTCGGCTCGTCGAACAGGAACACCGAGGCGCCGCCGGCCAGGGCGATGCCGAGATCGAGCGCGCGCTGCTCGGCATAGTCGAGTTCGCCGGCCGGCAGCTCGCCGCGCGTGCCCAGGCCGATCGCCTCGAGGGTCCGCCGCGCGGCGCCGTCGAGCGCGGCGGGATCGCGACACCAGCGCAATGGTTCGCGGCCTTGCGCGGGCGCGTGCATGGCCGCGCAGCGCAGGTTGTCGAGCACCGACAGGCGCTCGAACACGCTGGTCTGCTGGAAACCGCGCGCCAGTCCACGCCGCGCGATCGCGTAAGGCGCGCGGCCGGCGATCTCCCGCCCATGCAGGCGGATCGAGCCGCGCGTGGGCCGGCTGCCGCCCGCGATCAGCTCGAACAGCGTCGACTTGCCGGCGCCGTTCGGGCCGATCAGCGCGTGGCGCTCGCCGGCCTCGATGCGCAGGTCGACGTCGTGCAGCACCCGCGTCGCGCCGAAACGCTTCGCGATGCCGCGCAGTTCGAGGGCGGCGGGCGGCTTTGGGGGAATGCTCGCGACTGGCTTGCCCGTGGCTGGGCTGCTGCGCGAGGCTGGGTTGCTCTCAGTTGGGTCGATCGCAGTTGAGTCGATTGCAGTTGAGTCGATTGCAGTTGAGTCGATTGCAGTTGAGTCGATTGCAGTTGGGTCGATCGCAGACGGGTCGATCGCGGCTGGCTTGCTCACGACCAGTTTGTCCTCGGTCGATCTGCTCGCGGCCGGGTCGTTCACGGCAAAGCCGCTCGTCGTCAGGCTGCTCACCACCGGATGACTCGCGGCCAAGCTGCTCATCGCCGGATGGCGCATGGCCCGATCGTTCATCGCAGCAGCCCTCGTGCCCTGCTTCGCCGCCGCGGCCACGCCGCCGACAAGCCGGCGTCGCCCGAGCCGGCCCAGCGCCGTCGCGGCCAGCGCCAACGCGATCGCGATCACCCAGCCCGGCGCCGAGCCCGCATCGAATTGCCAAACGCCGATGCTGACGAGCCGCTGCCCGCCCTCGCCGTCGCCTAGCTGCAGCGCGTAGCCGAGCTCGACGCCGAACACGATCGCCAGCACCGCCACCAGCCAGGCGCCGCCCCCGATACGATCCGCCCGCCGGAGCCCCGATGAAGAACATCCTCGCGACCCAGCCGCGCTACAACCGTCCCGCGATCGCCTTTCACTGGCTGATCGTGCTGCTGG
>NZ_VWWK01000387.1:0-2028 GCF_011753035.1 Burkholderia sp. Ax-1720
AGGCCGCGGTCGATCGCCAGCGTCTCGGTCGCCACGCGCCGCGCCCAGGGCCAGGCCGGCTGGCCGTGGCTGTCGCCGGCCAGCCCGAGCCGGTCGGCCAGCGCGCCGAGCAGGACCTGGGCCTCGTGCAGCGTGGCGAGCAGCGGATTGAGCCAGGCCTCGGGTGCCGCCAGGCTCATCGCGACGACAGCTCGCGGGCCCGCTCGCCGCGCGCGCTACCAGCTCGCATCGAGGCCGAGATGGGCGAGCGCGGTGCGGCGCAACTCCGCCAGGCGCGGGTCGCCGCGATGGCGCGGATAGGGCAGGTCGACCTCGAGCTCGGCGAGGATCCGCGCCGGGCGCGGCCCGAACACGACCACCCGCTGCGCGAGGAACAGCGCTTCCTCCACGTCGTGCGTGACCAGCAGGGCCGAGAAGCGCGCGCGCCGCCACAGCGCGACCAGCTCGCTCTGCATGGTCAGGCGCGTGAGCGAATCGAGCTTGCCGAGCGGCTCGTCGAGCACCAGCAATTGCGGATCGTTGACCAGCGCGCGCGCCAGCGCCACGCGCTGCGCCATGCCGCCCGAGAGCTGGTGCGGAAACGCGTCGGCGAACTCGCTCAGGCCGACGCGCGCCAGTTCCTCGTCGACGCGGTGCCGCTCGCGCCGGGCCAGGCCGCGCGCATCGAGCCCGAGCGCCACGTTGGCGCGCACGCGCCGCCACGGATACAGCGTCGGGTCCTGGAACACCACGATGCGCGACGGATCGGGCCGCTCGATCGGTTTGCCGTCCTGCCGGATCGAGCCGCGCGTGGCCGGCTCGAGGCCGGCCACCAGCCGCAGCAGGGTGGACTTGCCGCAGCCGCTGGGCCCGAGCAGGGCGACGAACTCGCCCGGCGCGACCGACAGCGAGACGTCGTCGAGCACGTGCAGCGGCCCCTTCGGGGTATCGAACCAGTGGCTGGCATGGCGGATGTCGATGCGCGCGCCGGCGACGGTCGAGGCATCGTCGCCGCGTGTCGCATCGGCATGGCGCTCGGCTTCGGCGTGGCGTGTCGCATCGACGTGGCGCTCGGCATCGACATGGCGCGGCGCATCGGCATAGCGCTCGGCATCGTCGTGGCGCGGCGCATCGGCATGGCTCTCGACATCCACGCGGCGCGTGCTGTCCGCGTGACGCGCGGCTTCGATCGGCGTATCGGCGCCGCGTGCGGCGGGCGCCGGGGACAGCGTGGCGGGGCTCACCATTTGACGGTTCCTTTCTGCCAGGCGAGCGCGCGGTCGCGCAGCGCGAACAGCAGGGTGATGAGGCCCGAGAACAGCAGGGCCATGACGATCAGCGCCGCGTACATGTTGGTGTAGGAGGCCCAGCCCTGGGCCCAGGTCAGGTACCAGCCGAGGCCGGACTTCACGCCCATCATCTCGGCCACCACCAGCACCGTGAAGGAGGCGCCCAGCCCCATGAACAGGCCGACGAAGACTTGCGGCAGGGCGCCGGGAATCGCCACCCGCAGCACCAGGAAGCGCGAATTCGCGCCGAGCGTGCGGGCCACGTCGTAATAGGCCTTGCCGACGCCGGCCACGCCCGACCAGGTCAGCACGGCGACCGGGAAGCCGGTGGCCAGCGCGATCAGGAACACCGCGGCCGACCAGCTCGAGGGGAACAGGTAGAAGGCGAGCGGCAGCAGGGCGGTGGCCGGCAGCGGCCCGAGCACGCGCAGCACCGGATGCACCCAATAGCCGATCGCGCGCGACCAGCCGACCGAGACGCCCACCAGGAAGCCGATCGCGGCGCCCGTGGCCACGCCCACGCCGAGCAGCTTCAGCGAGTTGAGCGCGCTGCCGGCCAGCCGCGGGGCATCGTCGAGGTAGACCTCGATCAGCGCCTGCGGCGGCGCGAAGAAGGGCGTGGGCAGCCAGCCGGTCTTGGCGGTGGCGATTTCCCAGGCGGCCAGCAGCAGCGCGATCGCGGCCAGCCAGGGGCCGGCCGGTTGCAGGCGCGCCACCAGCGCGCGGCCCGGCGCGAGCAGGCGGCCCGCGATCGCCAGCA
>NZ_VWWK01000388.1:0-1988 GCF_011753035.1 Burkholderia sp. Ax-1720
GATGCGCTGGCCGCGGCCGCCTCGATCTGCGCCAGCCTCGACGGCATGCCGCATCCGGTCGAGCTGATGGCGGCCGACCTGGCCGCCGCGCTGGCCTCGAACGGCGACGTGCGCTCGGTGTTCGTGGCCTGCGCCACCGACCTGGACCGCTTCCTCGCGCAGCGCTCGGGCTCGCGGCGGCGCCTGTTGCCCCATGCGGACCTGCAGTTCGCCTGCCTCGATTTCGTGCATGGCCGGCTCGACCCCGGCACGCGCACCACGCTGCGCCGGCTCGGCCTGTTCCACGGCGCCTTCGAGGAAGGCGCGGCGATCGGGCTGCTGATCGCCTTCGACCGCGCGCTCGGCCTCGACGACACGCCGCCCGAGGCGGCCCGCCGGCGGCTGCGCCAACTGGTCAGCGCGGGCCTGGTCGACGACGTGGAATGCGACGGCGAGCTGCGCCTGCAACTGCCGCCGTCGGTGCGCCGCTTCGCGCTGGCCACGCTGGCGCGCACGCCCGAGCGCGCCACGCCGGGCGCGCTGCACGCGGCGCTGATCGCGCGCATCGTGGCGCGCCGCTTCGGCGCCGGCCCGTTCCTCGCGCCGCCTTCGGTGCGCCACGACCTGGCCGACCTGCGCGCCGCGCTCGAATGGGCGATCGACACCGGCAAGCCGGAACTGGGCGCGGACCTGCTCGACCACTCCGCGCCGCTGTGGGTGCGGCTCGCGCTCGGCGACGAATACGTGGGCTGGGCGCGGCGCGTGGCGATCTGCGGCAACGACGGCGAGGTGCGCCGGATCCGCCCCGAGATGCGCGTGGCGGCGGCGCTCGCCAACGCGCTGACCTGCAAGCGCAACGCCGCCGGCGAGGCGGCCCTGCAATGGCAGCGCGCCTACGAGATCGCCAGCGCCTGCGCCGACAATTCCACCCGGCTGCGCGCGCTGCTGCACCTGTTCTTCCGCGCCCAGATCCGCGGCGAGACCGATCGCGCGCGCGAATTCGCGCGCAAGTACGCCGAGATCGCCGACGCGGCGCACTGGCCGGCCGCGCAGCACAACGCGCGGTTGATCGAGGGCCTGCTGCGCGCCTATACCGGCGACCTGCACATGGCGATCCCGCTGCTCAGCGGCATGCCCGACGGGCCCAACGTCGCGCTGCCCGACGTGATCCGCGAGGCACGCGCGCTGGCCACGCGGCATGGGCTGTCGCTGCACCTGATCGCCGGCGCGGCGCTGTCGACCGTGCAATGGCTGGTGGGCGGCACGCCGCGCGAATGCGAGATTCCCGAGCTGAACGCCACCGACAACGAGCCGCTGTCCTGCTGCGTGGCGCTGCGCCATGCCTGCGCGCTGGCGGTGGTGGACGACGACGCCCCGCGCGCCGAAGCCTATGCCGCGGCGCTGGTCGAACTGGCCAGCTCGACCGCGCCGCGCCGCTGGCTGCGCACCGGGCTGGACGTGCAGCGCTGGCTGCTGAGCCGGCAGGGCGACGCCTCGGCCGCGCTGTCGCTGGTGGAGGAGATCGCGCGCCGCTTCGAATCGCATCGCGTGCCGCCGGTCGAGCTGGCCTTCGTCACCACCCTGCTGCCAGCGATCCCCGTGGCCACCACGCCGGCGCTGGCCGACACGCTCGCGCAGGGCATCGCCCAGGCGGTGCGCCGCGCCGATCGCACCGGCGAGCGCTGGACCATGCCCTGGCTGCTGCATCTGCAAGGCGTGCTGTCGCGCGCACGCGGCGAGGCGCAGGAGGTCACGCGGCGCGGCTTCCTGCAGGCGCTGCGCTGCGCCACCGAGCAGGGCGCCTATCGCATCGTCGAGCGGATCCGCGCCGATCTCGACGCGCTCGACGGCACCGCCGGCGGCTGATCGGCCGCCGCATCGCATCTGCGTGGAAGGCTGGAGCGCGATCGGTCGCTGGGGCGGCACGCGCTTCGGCGATTTCCTGCGGCGAGTCGGCGCCGACACCAGCGCGAAGTACGTGGGATTCCGCTGCGCCGACGACTACTACG
>NZ_VWWK01000389.1:0-1940 GCF_011753035.1 Burkholderia sp. Ax-1720
TCCGCCTGGGCGGGGCGGGCGGCCTCGTCCCGGCCGTCTTTCGTACCCTTGGCGGGCTTGCCGTTCTTGCCCGCCTCGGCGTTCTTGCCGCCGTCCTTGGGTTCCTTGCCGGGCTTGACCGGCTTGGCGCGCGCCGCGCGCAGCAGGCTCACGTCGCCGGGCATCAGCGCCAGCGGGCCGAGCGGGGCGGTCTTCGCGCGGCGGCCCGCCGACAGCGGCGCGAAACGCGTGAAGGCGCCCGGCACGCCGGCCAGGCAATCGGGATCGACGGCGCCGGGCGCGTCGAGTTCGGGGTTCAGGGCGATCAGCAGGGCCTCGTCGGCTTGTTCCAGCCAGTCGCTGTCGCCGCGCAGCAGCACGGTGACGGCCGCGTCGGCGCCGCTCAGGGCCGCCAGCTCGCCGCGCGAGGCGAACACCGCCGAGTCGCGCCGGCGCCGGTTGGCCTCGGCGAGCGGCTCGGACAGGTCGAACGCAGCGCGCTCGAAGGCTTCGCGGAACGCGGCCGGCTGCGGATGCGCGGTCATCAGCGGGGTGGCGACGCCGCGCTCGAAACCCATCGGCACCAGCCAGCCGGTGCCGAGCGCCGCGGCGGTCTCCAGCGCGCGCCGGTAGCCGCGCTCGATCGCGTCGGGCGGCAGGCCGCGCAGGTCGTGCGCGAGGCGCGGGCCGTCGAAGGCGTCGGGGAAGGCGATCGGCGAGGCGACCCGGCGCAGCAGCGCGTGCTCGTCGACCAGCCAGGGCGCGCGCAGGTCCCACCAGCGCAGCGAGCTGAACACGCCGTCGAAGCCGGCGCCCTCGAAGGCGCCCAGCGCCTCGCGCGCATGGCCGGGGATGCCGGCGATCCAGCGCACGTCGTCGAGCTCGCCGTGGCGCGAGCCCAGCCAGGTACGCCACCATTCGGCCGGCAGGCGCTGCGGCGCGTCGACCAGGAAGCCGGCCAGGCCGGTTGCCGAGAGCGTCGCGAAGCGGCCGTGCCACCAGCCGGCCAACGCCTCGCCCACCTCGGGGCGCGCGATGTCGGCATAGGCGAGGGTCTGTTCGAAGGCGGCCGTGCGCGGATCGATGCGCGCGTCGTCGTGCTCGCGCTCGATGTACCAGTCCGGTGCGCCGCGGCGCAGCGGGTGCTCGACGGCGATCCGGTCGACCGTCACGTCGAGCATCAGCCGCAGGCCGAATTCGCGAGCCTGCTCGACCAGCCGCGCGAGCGCGTCGCCGGTGTCGAGCCGGGTGGCCAGGGCTTCGTGCGGGCGATCGTGGTCGGCCACCACGCGCGGGTGGCCGGCGCGGCCGGTGGTGTGGAACGCGCCGACCAGCACGTGATCGAAGCCCAGCCCGGCGATCCGCTCGAACCAGGCGGGCCAGGCATCGAGCGGGCCGACCAGGCGCGCGTCGACGAAGTAGAGATGCGGGGAGAAAGCGGTTGCGGTTGAAGGTGCCATCGGGCCGTCCGTTGCGCTGGGCAGGCGGCGGTTGCCGGCTGCCAGCGGGGGGAGCGCAACGGCCGTGCCCGCGGCGGCGCGGCATGCCATGCGCCGGCCCGTGCGCGCCGCATCGGTCCCGGCGCCATGCGCGCTGTAGTTTCGGCCGGCGCCTGTAGTTTTTACAGCGAGTGGGGTGCGACGGGATTTTTTGGCATTGCCCCCGCCGTTCCTGACATTTTTGTTACACCTCTTACGGACGCCGATCCCGGGCGTTACAGCTTCCTTTCGATCGCTTGGCTACACTCAGCGCCATTGGTTCACGCAACCCCGTACTTCAACGAACAAGAGCGTTCATCATGGCGAACACACTGATCAAACTCGTCGCGGTCGCGGCCCTGGGCGCCGCCGTTTCGATGCCGGCCCTCGCGCGCGGCGACCTGAACAATGCGCTGGGCGGCGCACTCGGCGGCGTGGCCGGTGCCGCGCTCGGCGGCGCGGTGGGCGGCAGCACCGGCGCGG
>NZ_VWWK01000390.1:0-1959 GCF_011753035.1 Burkholderia sp. Ax-1720
AGCCACCGCGGCGCACGCACCGGGCGGCGCGGCCCTGCGCGACGCGCTGGCGGCCTCGCTCGCGCAGGCCGGCATCGTCGGCGCGCAACTGGTGGTGACCGGCAACGCGATCCAGCTCGAGGCGAAGGCGGTGCCCTTCGGCGCCTGGATCGACTGGCTCGAACGCGCGCGCCGCGATACGCGCGTGCGCGTGAGCGCCGCGCAGGCGAGCGCGGACGGCAAGCCCGGCATCGCGACGGTGTCGGCCACGCTCGAACTCGCGGCGATGCAGTAAATATTGCATGGCATACGAAGACCGCTTCGTTTCCTTGCACGGGTCACCGGACTGTCACATGGGCCGATCACAATCGGTCGCTCGATCGCCGCGGGGCCGATCAGCAGGCTCGCGGCGGGGGACCGGCCGCGTCATTCCTCCTCCGGCCAGGGTTTCATGACACGTTTTCGGCCGCCGACCGGCTTGTTCGCGTTGACCGCCTGTCTGTTGTGGCTGCTCGCGTGGCCAGCCTGCCGGGCGCTTGCGCAGACGACGCCGGAGCCGGCTCGGGGCGAATCCGGCGCGGGCGCGGCCAGCGTGCATTTCGACCTGCCGGCGCAACCGCTGGCGCGTGCCCTGCAGGGTTTCGCGCGCGTCACCGAGCTGGTGGTGCTGGCTAGCGCCCCGCTGCTGGAAGGCCGGATGAGCGCACCGCTGGCGGGCGATTACGCGCCGCGCGAGGCCTTGCGGCGGGTGCTGGTCGGCACCGGCCTGCGGGCCGATTTCACGCGGCAGGACGAGGCGATCATCGTTGCCGATCCGGCCTCGGCGAGCGCCGCGCCGGCAGCGGCCGGCGCCACGCCCGACGGCGCCCTGCCGGTCGACGGCATCGAGGGATCGGAGGCGCGCAGCGCGTTCGCCGGCGCGCTGCAGGCACGCATGATCGACGCGCTGTGCGCGCAGCCGGGCGCCGTACCCGGCACGTACCGGTTCGTTGCGCAGTTACACATAGATGAAAAGGGGGCGGTCGTGTCGGTAAACCAGGTGACGTCGAGCGGTGTGGCCGCGCGTGACGCGGCGATCCTGCGTGCATTGCGCGCATTGCGGCTCGACACCATGCCGCCGGCAGACCTGCCGCAGCCGGTGACGATCCTGCTGCGCCCGGTCG
Organism: Burkholderia sp. Ax-1720; assembly: GCF_011753035.1. Classification (NCBI taxonomy): domain Bacteria; kingdom Pseudomonadati; phylum Pseudomonadota; class Betaproteobacteria; order Burkholderiales; family Burkholderiaceae; genus Burkholderia; species Burkholderia sp. Ax-1720. The sequence goes on from NZ_VWWK01000390.1 coordinate 1,143, forward strand.
GCCGCGGCGTGCATCTGCGTTGCCCGTCGTCGGCGACCGGGAACTAGGCGGCCATGTCGGATACTTCCCGCGCGGGACTCAGGAAGCTCATCGCGACGCGCTACGCGCATCTCGTCAGGCGGCTCGAGCGCGCGACCGGCTCGAAGGACAACGCCGCCGACGCGCTGCACGAGACCTGGCTGCGCCTCGAGAACGCGAACGTCTCGACCCAGGTCGGCAATGCCGATGCGTATATCCTCGGCATGGCCAACAATGTCGCGATCGACCAGCATCGTCGCGAACGTCGCCATCTGCACGAGGACGACATCGAGGCGGTGCTCGAGCTGCCCGATGAAATCGCCGATCCCGAGCGCATCGTCGCGGCGCGCCGCAAGGTGGACACGCTCAAGACGGTGCTGCAGGGCCTCACGCCGCGCCGCCGCGCGATCCTGGTGGCCGCGCGCGTGGACGGCCTGCTCAATCGCGAGATCGCCGAGCAGTTCGGCATTTCGCTGCGCCTGGTCGAGAGCGAGTTGAGCGCGGCGATGAAATACTGCCTGCAGCGCATGCAGGACGATGACGATACGTATCCGGGTTCGCGCGGCGGACCCCGCAAATTTTGAGCAACACGACGATGACCCGAGCCGAGCCCGATACCGCCGACGATGCGCATGACAGCGCCAGCGCCTGGCTGCTGCGGCTGCGCTCCGGCGAAGCGGGGCCGGCCGACGTCGAGGCGTTCGAGCGCTGGTCGGCCGAGCATCCGCAGCGCGCCGCGCAACTGCGCGAGACCTGGAGCCTGCTGCGCACGGCGGCGGGCGAGCTCGCGCGCGAGGAG
>NZ_VWWK01000391.1:0-1896 GCF_011753035.1 Burkholderia sp. Ax-1720
CGGCGCGTCGTCGTCGGCCGCGCGCCCCAGCAGCGTCACGCCCTCGGCGCGCGCGCCGGGCAGGTGCGGCACGATGAAGCCCGAGCGCACCGCCAGCGCGCCGCGATAGAAGGCACGCCAGGCGCGCGCGTCGTCGCTCTCGTGGTCGGCGTCGACGGCGGCCAGCGAGGCGCGCGCGAAGGTGGCGGGATCGTTCGGATCGGGGATCGCCTCGCGATGCTCGGCGCTGGCGAAGGCGGGGAAGGCCGCGAACTCGCGGCGGCGCCCCTCGCGCACGGCCTCGGCCAGCTCGCCCTGGTAGTCGGTGAAGAACTGGAACGGCTGGGTCGAGCCGGTTTCCTCGCCCATGAACAGCAGCGGCACCTGGGGCGCGAGCAGCAGCAGCGCGGTGGCCGCGCGCAGCGCATCGTCGTTGATCAGCATGCGCAGCCGCTCGCCGAAGGCGCGGTTGCCGACCTGGTCGTGGTTCTGCAGGAAGGCCACGAAGGCGGTGGGCGGCAGATGCGCGCTCGGTTCGCCGCGCGGCCGCCCTTCATGCAGCGGCGAGGGCTCGCCCTGGTAGGCGAAGCCCTCGGCCAGGGTGCGCGCGAGGCGCTGCAGCGGCGCGTCGGCATAGGCGCGGTAATAGCCCTCGCGCTCGCCGGTCAGCAGCACGTGCAGGCTGTTGTGGAAGTCGTCGTTCCATTGCGCGTCGAAGCCGGCGTCGCCGAGCAGGCGCGCGCTGTTGCGCTCGTTCTCCAGCACCAGGTGGATATGCCGCGTGTGGTTCGCGTAGTCGCGCACGCGCGCGGCCAGCGCGACCAGCCAGTCGTCGTTGTCGATCGCGTGCGCGGCATCGATGCGCAGCCCGTCGACGCGGAATTCCTCCAGCCAGTAGAGCGCGTTGTCGGTGAAGAAGCGTCCCACCTCGTCGCGATCGAAATCGATCGCGGGGCCCCAGGCGGTGTGCGTTCCCTCGCGGAAGAAGCTCGGCGCATAACTGGCCAGCCAGTTGCCGTCGGGGCCGAAGTGGTTGTAGACCACGTCGACGAAGACCTGCAGGCCCAGGCCGTGCGCGGCGTCGATCAAGGCCTTGAGGTCCTCGGGGCGTCCATAGGGCGCCGCCGGCGCGAACGGCAGCACGCCGTCGTAGCCCCAGTTGCGCTCGCCGGGGAAGGCGGCCAGCGGCATCAGCTCGAGCGCCGTCACGCCGAGCGCGGCCAGCTCGCCGAGCCGCCGCTCGACGCCGCGATAGCCGCCCAGCGCGCCCACGTGCAGTTCGTAGATCACCGTCTCGTGCCAGGGCCGGCCGCGCCAGTCGTCGTGCATCCAGCGATAGGCGGCCGGGTCGATCACCTCGCTCGGGCCGTGCACGCCCTCGGGCTGGAAGCGCGAGGCGGGATCGGGCACCGCCTCGCCGCCGTCGAGCCGATAGCGGTAGCGCGTGCCGGGGCCGAACGGCGCGGTGGTGTCGAACCAGCCGCCCTCGCAGGCGGTCATGGCGACGCTGGCCTGGCGCTCGCCGTCGTCGAGCTCGACCGAGACGGCCTGGCAGGCGGGCGCCCACAGCCGGAAGTGGGTGCGCCGCGCATCGAGGCAGCAGGCGCCGAACGAGGCCGGGTACGCGTGGCGGCCGGCGGGAAAGGGCAGGGAATCGGACAGGGAGTCGGACATCGTCACATCCTTGGGAAAAAGGGCGCGTCAGCGTCGCGGCGAGGCCGGCGCGCGCGCGGAATCCCTGCCGCTTCACGCCTCGCCCCGGGCCGGCGCTCGCGCCGGTGCCGGGCCGGGCCGCGGCGGCGCGTTCGTAGCGGACGGGGCCGCGTCGCGACGGAAGCCCACGCCTCGCTTCATCCCGCCTCAGCGGCCCGCTCGCAGTGGGTGATTCCGCGAGGCCGACCAACCCGGCAAGCCCGC
>NZ_VWWK01000392.1:0-1847 GCF_011753035.1 Burkholderia sp. Ax-1720
GCGCCGCAAGCCGCGCGTGATCGGCGCCGAACAGCGCCTCGATCGAATCGAAGGCGCGCAGCAGCGCCTCGCAGGCCGCGGCGGGCAGGCCCGGCACCGAGGCCAGATGCAACCAGGCAAGCAGCGTCGCGCGCGCGGGCACGGCCGCGCTCATCGGCCCCGCCCGGCCCACGGCCTGCGACGCGCAAGCCGCCATGCTAGAATTTTCGCCATTCGAAATAAAACGAACGATCGCGCGCACCGGCCCGCCGCGTTGGGCTGCGCGCTGGATATCGCGCGATTGCAGCCTCATCTTCCGGCTATCGCGACGGCGCGGCCAGTCGGCCGAATGGCCGGTCCGCCCGCCCCAACCGCTTTCCGAATCGAAACATCATGGCGCTTCTGAACATCCTGCATTACCCCGACAAACGGCTGCACAAGGTGGCCAAGCCCGTCGACGTGGTCGACGATCGCATCCGCAAGCTGGTCGACGACATGGCCGAGACCATGTACGCCGCGCCCGGCATCGGCCTGGCCGCCACCCAGGTGGACGTGCACGAGCGCGTGATCGTGATCGACACCTCCGAGGACAAGAACGCGTTGCAGGTCTTCATCAATCCCGAGATCGTCTGGTCCAGCGACGGCAAGCAGGTCTACGAGGAAGGCTGCCTGTCGGTGCCGGGCGTCTACGACGAGGTCGAGCGGCCCGACCACGTGCGCGTGCGCGCGCTGGGCCGCGACGGCCAGCCCTTCGAGCTCGAGTGCGAGGGGCTGCTGGCGGTCTGCATCCAGCACGAGATGGATCACCTGATGGGCCGCGTGTTCGTCCAGTACCTCTCGCCGCTCAAGCAGAACCGCATCAAGAGCAAGATGAAGAAACTCGAACGCGCGATGTGACTCGCGTGACGGACCGATCCTCCATGAGCCATTCGTTGCGCGTCATCTTCGCCGGCACGCCGGAATTCGCCGCGGCCGCGCTGGCCGCGATCCATCAAGCCGGCTTCCCGGTGCCGCTGGTGCTGACCCAGCCCGACCGGCCCGCCGGGCGCGGCATGAAGCTGCAGGCCAGCGCGGTCAAGCAATACGCGCTCGAACACGGCCTGCCGGTCGCGCAGCCGCCCTCGCTGCGCCGCAACGGCAAGTTCCCGGCCGAGGCGGGTGCCGCGCTCGACACGCTGAACGCCACGCCGCACGACGTGATGGTGGTGGCCGCCTACGGGCTGCTGCTGCCGCAGGAAGTGCTCGACATCCCGCGCCACGGCTGCATCAACATCCATGCCTCGCTGCTGCCGCGCTGGCGCGGCGCCGCGCCGATCCACCGCTCGATCGAGGCCGGCGACGCCGAGACCGGCGTCACGCTGATGCAGATGGATGCGGGGCTCGATACCGGCGCGATGATCTCGGAGGCGCGCGTGGCGATCGCCGGGGATGACACCACCGCGTCGCTGCACGACAAGCTCGCGACGCTCGGCGCGCAGTTGATCGTCGAGGCGCTGGTGAAGCTCGAGCGCGAGGGCAAGCTCGCCGCCACGCCGCAGCCGGCCGAGGGCATCACCTATGCCGAGAAGATCGGCAAGCACGAGGCCGCGCTCGACTGGCGCGAGCCGGCCGAGGTGCTGGCGCGGCGCATCCGCGCCTTCGATCCGTTCCCGGGCGGCGCGGGCACGCTCGACGGCAGCGTGCTGAAGCTGTGGGCCGCCGAGGCGGTGGCCGCGCGCGGCGCGGCCGAGCCCGGCACCATCGTCGAAGCTGGCGCCGAAGGCGTGCTGATCGCCTGCGGCAGCGGTACGCTGCGCGTCACGCAGTTGCAGAAGCCGGGCGGCAAGCGGTTGCCCGCGCGTGAGTTCCTGGCCGGCGCGCCGCTCGCG
>NZ_VWWK01000393.1:0-1888 GCF_011753035.1 Burkholderia sp. Ax-1720
CCACCAGCCCGGCGACGAAGGCGTCGCCCGCGCCCACCGTGCTGGCCACCGGCACCTGCAAGGGCGCCGCGTGAAAACCGTCGAGTTCGGCCGAGCCGGTCGTGCAGAGGCCGAATGCGCCCTGCTCGCCGAGCGAGACGGCAACATGGCGTATGCCGCGCGCCACCAGCTCGCGCGCCGCATCGAGCAGCGCCTCGCGGCTCTCCAGCGGCCGGCCCAGCGCCGCCGCCAGTTCCTCGCGATTGGGCTTGACCAGGTCGGGCAGCTCGAGCGGATCGCCCGAGCCCAGCGCCGCGGCCAGCGCCGCGCCGCTGGTATCGAGCGCGACGCGCGCGCCCGCCTCGTGCAGCGAGCGCGTGGCGCGGCGATAGAAGTCCGCGTCGATGCCGGGCGGCAGGCTGCCGGCCAGCACGAACCAGCGCCCCGGCGCCGCCAGCGAGGCGAGCCGCGCCTCCAGCGCCGCCAGGTCCTGCGCCGTGGCGCGCGCGGTGGCGAGATTGATATCGGTGGTCTGGCCGCGCGCCGGATCGACCAGCTTGACGTTGGTCCGCGTGCGTCCGGCGATGCGCACGAAACGATCGTCGATGCGCTTGCGGGCGAACATGGTCTCGAAGGCCTCGCTGCCCTCGCGGCCGAGCAGGCCCGTGACGATCGTGGCGATGCCGTAGTCGGCCAGGCAGCCGGCGACGTTGACGCCCTTGCCACCCGCGTTGATCTCGAGCGATTCGGCCTGGTTCACGGCGCCCAGCGCGAGGCCGGCCACGCGCACGGTCTGGTCGAGCGCGGGATTCGGCGTGACGGTCACCACCACGCGCGCGGCGTTTGTCGCCGATCGGATCGTGATGCTCATGCGGCCGCCTCGTCCCGGGTCTCGCCGGTCGGGCCGCCTTCGCCGCATTCGCCGCCGTCGAGCGCGCGCACGGCGTCGACATCGGCGGCATCGAGCGCGCGACGCGCCAGCGCGCGCAGCGCATCGAGCCGCGAAGCGCGCAGCCGCGTCTTCACGGCCGGGATATCGCGCACGCTCATCGACAGCTCGTCGACGCCCAGCCCCGCCAGGATCGCCGCGCCCAGCGGCTCGCCGGCCAGCCCGCCGCACACGCCGACCCACTTGCGATGCCGGCGCGCGCCGTCCACCGTCTGCGCGATCATGCGCAGCACGGCCGGATGCAGGCTCTCGGCCATCCGCGCCAGTTCAGGATGCTCGCGATCGATGGCCAGCACGTATTGCGTGAGGTCGTTGGTGCCGATCGAGAAGAAGTCGACGAGCTCGGCGAAATGGTCGGCCAGCGCGGCAGCCGAAGGCGTCTCCACCATGATGCCGAGCGGCACCTTCGGCGCGTCGAGCTCGGCGCGCACCGTCTCGGCCAGCGCGATCGCCTGGCGCGCCTCGTCGAGCGTGGACACCATCGGGAACATGATCCACAGCGGCCCGTGCATGGCGGCACGATAGAGCGCGCGCAACTGCGGCACGAACAGGTCGGGCCGGCGCAGGCACAGCCGCAGCCCGCGCACGCCGAGGAAGGGATTCGATTCGCGCGGCAGGTTCAGGTAGGGCACCTGCTTGTCGCCGCCGATGTCGAGCGTGCGGATGATCAGGTGCCGCCCGCCGCTGGCTTCCACCATCTGCCGGTAGCAGGCGTATTGCTCCTCCTCGTCGGGCGCGTCGTGGCGCTCCAGGAACAGGAACTCGGTGCGCATCAGGCCGACGCCGTCGGCGCCGTTCTCGATCGCCGCCTTCACCTGCGCCGGGCGCGTGATGTTCGCGCCGATCTCCAGCACATGGCCGTCGAGCGTGGCGGCCGGCAGCGCGCGATTGGCGGCCGCGCGGTGCTGCGCCTCGACGAAGCGGCGCTGCGCCTCGGCCGCGCGCTCGCGGTCGGCCGCC
>NZ_VWWK01000038.1:0-52387 GCF_011753035.1 Burkholderia sp. Ax-1720
CACGGCGGCGGCCTCGGCCTCCGCCGTGCGCAGGTCGGCGACGCTGGACAGCGCCAGGGGCAGGTGGGCGAGCGGGGCGTCGAACGGATCGGCGGGCCGGGCGTTCGGCGAGGGCGGGGCGGCGGACAGCGAGGCGGACGGGGCGAGCGGCGTCATGTCGGGAGAGCCGCCGGGGCGGCCGGTCGAGACGCCGCGCGAGGGCGGCGTCAGGTGGCGAAGCGGTCCACGTGGAGCGCGGCGAGCGTGTCGGCCGGCACGTGATGCGGCGTGCCGCCGAGATAATCGCTCACCACTTTAGCAGAGCCGCAGGCGAGGCCCCAGCCGGCCGGGCCATGGCCGAGATTGACGAACACGCGCGGGTGGCGCGTCGGCCCGACCACCGGCAGCCCGTCCGGCGACAGCAGCCGCGTGGCCTGCCAGGGCAGCGCGGCCGAGATCTTCGCGGCGCCCGGGATCCAGTCGTGGGTGGCCTGGCCGAGCAGGGCCAGCGCCTCGTCGTTGAGCGCCTCGGGCAGCGGCCTGGCGATGTCCTTCTCGCTTTGCAGGACCGGCGCGCCGCTGATCCGCACGCGCTGGTGCATGCGCGTCATGGTGATGCGCTTGATCGAATCGACCACGGTCAAATGCGGCGCGTGTTCCTCGTAGGCGACCGGCGCGGTCAGCGCATTGACGCGCACCGGGTGCAGCGGCAGCGTGATGCCGAGCCGGGCCAGCAGCGGCACGCTGCCGGTGCCGGCAGCGATCACCACCGCGTCGGCCGAGATCACGTCGACTTCCTTGCCGCGCGCGCCGAGCCGGTCGCCCGGCTCCGGCGCCAGCTCCACCGCGGCGCGGTTGGCCTCGACGCGGATCGCCGTGACGGCGCGGCCGAAGCAGAACTGCACGCCGTGCTCGTCGAGCGTCTGCTTGACCAGCTTGGAGAAGAGGGGACAGTTCGCGGTGCGCTCGAACTCGAGCAGCACGCCGCCCGCGAAGGGCGGGTCGGCCGGCACCGAATGCTCGAGCGCCGCGCATTGTTCGGCGTCGAGGATCTGGTGCGGGACCTCGTAGGCGCGCAGCAACTCCAGCGCGGGCTGGGCGGCGGCCCATTCCTGCGGCTCGCGGATCACGTGCAGCACGCCGGGGCGCTGCTCGAACTCCAGGCCGAAGCGGCGCTCGATATCGGCGATCGATTCGCGTGACAGGTCGACCAGCGGCTTGAGTTTCGCGTAATGCGCGGCGAACGCCTCGGGCGCGCGCAGTTTCGCCAGCTCGCGCGTGAAACGGCGCAGCGGGCCGTTCAGGCCCGGTTTGTAGACCACGCCGCTCCTGAGCGCGCGGCGGTGGTGCATGAAGGTCGGACCGAACCAGACGTCGAGCGGGGTGGGCAGCACCAGGCCGCCATGGCCGTAGGTGGCGCCCTGGGCGACGGTGGCGTGGCGCTCGACCATGCAGACGCGGTGGCCGGCGGCGCGCAACTGGTAGGCGGTGGCGACGCCGCCGATCCCGCCGCCGATGACGATGACATCCATGTTGTGATTCGAAAACGGGCCGCGTCGCGACCCGGGTCTGGTCTTCCGTGCGGGCCGTGTGGAACCCGGTGAACCGCGAATGATAGCGCCAAACCGGGCGCTCGCGGCGGCGCCCGGCCGCCGCCGCGGGAGCACCGGCCCCGGACGCGGCAGCCCGCCGTGGCCGGATCCGGCGTGGCGCGCTGGCCTCGGAAAGGCTTGCGGACGGCTTCGGCGGCATGACTTCCGGGTATAATTGCGGTCTTCCTTTCGCCCCAATGTCGCCGACTCGCGCGACTCATCGATGTCCGTCCAGCCCATGGCTCACTTCTCGTGTTTTCCCGGCGCCGCCGCCCTTTCCGATTTCCGCCAGACTCGCCTGCTCGACACGCTCAAGCAGATCGACGGCGATATCGTCGCAATCCGCGGCCAGTACCTGCACTTCGTCAACGCGTCCGAGCCGCTGTCGGCCGATGAGTCGGCCCGCATCGACGCGCTGATGCACTACGGCGCGCCGTTCGAGCCGGCCGCCGAGAAGGGCGCGACCGACACCTTCATCGTGCTGCCGCGCATCGGCACGGTGTCGCCGTGGGCCAGCAAGGCGACCGACATCGCCCTGCATTGCGGCCTCGCCTCGGTGCGCCGCATCGAGCGCGGCCTCGAATTCACGGTCACGCTGAAGGCCGGCCTGCTCGGCATGGGCGGCAAGAAGGCGCTCTCGCCCGAGGTGCGCGCCGCGGTGGCCGCCGCCCTGCACGACCGCATGACGGAAAGCGTGGTGGCCGCGCGCGAGGACGCGCACCACCTGTTCGACGAACTGCCGGCCAAGCCGCTGGGCCGCGTCGACGTGCTGGGCCAGGGCCGCGCCGCGCTGGAGGCGGCCAACCTCGAGCTGGGCCTCGCGCTGGCCGAGGACGAGATCGTCTACCTGGTCGACGCCTTCACGAAGCTGGAGCGCAACCCGACCGACGTCGAGCTGATGATGTTCGCGCAGGCCAACAGCGAGCACTGCCGCCACAAGATCTTCAACGCCGACTGGACCATCGACGGCGCGAAGCAGGACATGTCGCTGTTCGCGATGATCCGCAATACCGAGAAGATGAGCCCGCAGGGCACCATCGTCGCCTACTCGGACAATTCCTCGATCATGCGCGGCGCGCAGGCCGAGCGCTGGTTCCCGCGCGGCGCTGGCGTCGACGGCACGCCCGCCGAGCAATACGGCCGCCACAGCGAGCTGACGCACACGCTGATGAAGGTCGAGACGCATAACCACCCGACCGCGATCTCGCCGTTCGCCGGCGCCGCGACGGGCGCGGGCGGCGAGATCCGCGACGAAGGCGCGACCGGCCGCGGCGCCCGCCCGAAGGCCGGCCTGACTGGCTTCACGGTCTCGAACCTGGACCTTCCCGGCGCGCGCGAAGCCTGGGAAAACGCACGCGACGCCGCCCAGCCGGTGGCCGAGCGCAACCCGGCCGACGCCCACGCGCCCTATGGCCGCCCCGACCGCATCGCCTCGCCGCTGCAGATCATGATCGACGGCCCGCTCGGCGGCGCCGCCTTCAACAACGAATTCGGCCGTCCCAACCTGGGCGGCTACTTCCGCGTCTACGAGCAGAACGTCGGCGGCACCGTGCGCGGCTATCACAAGCCGATCATGATCGCCGGCGGCATCGGCAACGTCTCCGACGCGCACACCCACAAGCACGACCTGCCGGCCGGCACCTTGCTGATCCAGATCGGCGGCCCCGGCATGCGCATCGGCATGGGCGGCGGCGCGGCCAGCTCGATGGCCACCGGCGCCAACACGGCCGAGCTCGACTTCGATTCCGTGCAGCGCGGCAACCCGGAAATCGAGCGGCGCGCCCAGGAAGTGATCAACGGCTGCTGGCAGCTCGGCGAGGCCAACCCGATCCTGTCGATCCACGACGTGGGCGCGGGCGGCCTGTCGAACGCCTTCCCCGAGCTGGTCGACGGCGCCGACAAGGGCGCGCGCTTCGAGCTGCGCAAGATCCAGCTCGAGGAAAGCGGCTTGTCGCCGCGCGAGATCTGGTCGAACGAATCGCAGGAGCGTTACGTGCTGGCGATCGCGCCGGCCGACCTGGCGCGCTTCGAGGCGATCTGCACGCGCGAGCGCTGCCCGTTCGCCGTGATCGGCGTGGCCACCGAGGCGCGCGAGCTGAAGCTGGTCGACGATCTCGCCGAAGGCCAGGACGGCTTCCCGGTCGACATGCCGATGGACGTGCTGCTCGGCAAGCCGCCCAAGATGCATCGCGACGTCGCGCGCGTGGCGGTCGAGCGCATCCCGGTCGACGTGACCGGCGTGTCGCTGGCCGATGCGGCCGTGAGCGTGCTGAAGCACCCGACTGTGGCCAGCAAGTCCTTCCTGATCACGATCGGCGACCGCTCGGTCGGCGGCACCTCGGTGCGCGACCAGATGGTCGGCCCCTGGCAGGTGCCGGTGGCCGACTGCGCCGTCACCGCGCTCGACTACGCCGGTTTCGCCGGCGAGGCGATGACCATGGCCGAGCGCACGCCGCTGGCCGTGATCGACGCGCCCGCCTCGGGCCGCATGGCGGTGGGCGAGGCGATCACCAACATCGCCGCCGCGCCGATCGCCTCGCTCGACAAGCTCAAGCTGTCGGCCAACTGGATGGCCTCGTGCGGCACCGCCGGCGAGGACGCCGCGCTCTACGACACGGTCAAGGCGATCGGCATGGAGCTCTGCCCGGCGCTGGGCATCGGCATCCCGGTCGGCAAGGATTCGCTGTCGATGAAGACCAAGTGGAACGACAGCGGCGTGGCCAAGGAAGTAGTCTCGCCGGTGTCGCTGATCATCTCCGCGTTCGCGCCGGTCGAGGACGTGCGCCGCCACCTCACGCCGCAACTGCGCCGCGTGGCGGACGTCGGCGACAGCGTGCTGATCTCGATCGACCTGGGCCGCGGCAAGAACCGCATGGGCGGCAGCATTCTCGCCCAGGTCACGCAGCAGGTGGGCGATTCGGTGCCTGACGTCGACGACGCGGAAGATCTCAAGCGCTTCTTCACGGCGATCCAGGCGCTGAACGCGCAGGGCAAGCTGCTCGCGTACCACGACCGCTCGGACGGCGGCCTGTGGGCGACCGTCTGCGAAATGGCCTTCGCGGGCCACGCCGGCGTGTCGATCAACGTCGACATGCTGACGCTCGACCCGAACCACGAATCCGATTACGGCGATGCCAAGGACTGGGCCAAGCAGACCAGCGGCCGCCGCGAGGACCGCACGATCCGCGCGCTGTTCAGCGAGGAACTCGGCGCGGTGGTGCAGGTGCGCGCCGCGGATCGCGACGCCGTGCTGGCCGCGCTGCGCGAACATGGCCTGTCGACCTGCTCGCACGTGATCGGCTCGGTCAACGAGCGCGACAGCATCGAGGTGTTCCGCGACGCGAAGAAGATCTACGACGCGCCGCGCTCTGAACTGCAGCGCGCCTGGACCGACGTGAGCTGGCGCATCGCGCGCCTGCGCGACAACCCGGCCTGCGCCGATGCCGAATACGACGCGCTGCTCGACGCGGCCGATCCGGGCATGCAGCCGGTGCTGGGCTTCGACGCCGCCGAGGACGTGGCCGCGCCGTTCATCGCCACCGGCGCGCGTCCGCGCGTCGCGATCCTGCGCGAGCAGGGCGTGAACTCGCACCTCGAAACGGCCTATGCCTTCGATCGCGCCGGCTTCGACGCGCACGACGTGCACATGAGCGACCTGCTGGCCGGCCGCGCCAACCTGGCCGACTTCGCCGGCGCGGTGGCCTGCGGCGGCTTCTCGTATGGCGATGTGCTCGGCGCCGGTGAAGGCTGGGCCAAGACGATCCGCTTCAACGACGGCCTGGCCGAGATGTTCTCGACCTTCTTCGCGCGTCCCGACACTTTCGCGCTCGGCATCTGCAACGGCTGCCAGATGCTGTCGAGCCTGGCGTCGATGATTCCCGGCGCCGAAGCCTGGCCGAAGTTCACGCGCAACAAGTCCGAGCAGTTCGAGGCGCGTTTCTCGTTTGTCGAGGTGCAGTCCTCGCCGTCGATCTTCTTCGCCGGCATGGAAGGCTCGCGCATCCCGGTGGCGGTGGCGCACGGCGAAGGTTTCGCCGATTTCTCGCAGCAGGGCGATGCCGACCGCGTGGCCGTGGCGATGCGCTTCGTCGATCATCGCGGCCAGGCCACCGAGCGTTATCCGTTCAACCCGAACGGCTCGCCGCAGGGCATTACCTCGGTCACCACGGCCGATGGCCGCTTCACCGTGCTGATGCCGCACATGGAGCGCGTGCATCGCACCGTGCAGATGAGCTGGGCGCCCGAAGGCTGGGGCGAGGCCAGCCCCTGGATGCGCGTGTTCCGCAACGCGCGTCGCTGGCTTGGTTGAGATCGATGAAGTTCGAGGTTTGATACGCGGCGTGGCTCGGGGCAACTGCCTCGCGCCGCGCCGCGTTGTTTGATTACCGTTGTCGAGTTCGTTTTCCAGGCTCGATTCATCGGGCTTGATTCATCGGGCTCGATTCGACGCGCCGACGATCGCGTCGAGATGGCCTCGGCCGGCGCCGCGCCGCCGGGCCTCGAGCCGCCGTACCGCGCGCGCAACCCTGCGCGCGGTACGGCATAATCGTCAGGTTTGCATCGGCGGGCGCTCAAGAGGCGCCTGTTGTGGTGCGCGCAGGCGTGTCTCGACGAGCCCAAAGGCGTTTGTCGACGAGGCCGCCGCTTTCCCCGGTCACTTTCTGTTTCGCTACCACAACAATGCCCGCATACCGTTCCAAAACTTCCACGGCCGGCCGCAACATGGCAGGCGCGCGTTCGCTCTGGCGCGCCACCGGCATGAAGGATGAAGATTTCTCCAAGCCGATCATCGCGGTCGTCAACTCGTTCACGCAGTTCGTGCCCGGCCACGTCCATCTGAAGGACCTCGGCCAACTGGTCGCGCGCGAGATCGAGGCGGCTGGCGGTGTCGCCAAGGAATTCAACACCATCGCCGTCGACGACGGCATCGCGATGGGCCACGACGGCATGCTCTATTCGCTGCCGAGCCGCGACATCATTGCCGACTCGGTCGAGTACATGGTGAACGCGCACTGCGCCGACGCGATGGTCTGCATCTCGAACTGCGACAAGATCACCCCCGGGATGCTGATGGCCGCGATGCGCCTGAACATCCCCGTGATCTTCGTGTCGGGCGGCCCGATGGAAGCCGGCAAGGCCAAGCTGGCCGTGCCGGGCACCAACACCATCCAGATCAAGAAGCTGGACCTGATCGACGCGATGGTGATGGCCGCCGACAGCAAGGTCAGCGATGCCGAGGTGGCGGAAGTCGAGCGTTCGGCCTGCCCGACCTGCGGCTCTTGCTCGGGCATGTTCACGGCGAACTCGATGAACTGCCTGACCGAGGCGCTGGGCCTGTCGCTGCCGGGCAATGGCACGGTGGTGGCCACGCACGCGGACCGCGAGCAACTGTTCAAGCGCGCGGGCAGCCGTATCGTCGAACTGGCGCGCCAGTATTACGAGCAGGAAGACGTGACGGTGCTGCCGCGCTCGGTCGGCTTCAAGGCGTTCGAGAACGCCATGACGCTCGATATCGCGATGGGCGGTTCGACCAACACGATTCTTCACCTGCTGGCGATCGCGCAGGAAGCCGAGATCGATTTCTCGATGCGCGATATCGACCGGCTCTCGCGCGTGGTGCCGCAGCTGTGCAAGGTGGCGCCGAACACGAACAAGTATCACATCGAGGATGTGCATCGCGCCGGCGGGATCATGGCGATCCTGGGCGAACTCGAGCGGGCGGGCAAGCTGCACACGGATGTGCCGACCGTGCATGCGAAGACGCTCGGCGATGCGTTGAAGCAGTGGGATATCACGCTGACCGATGATGCGGCCGTGAGGAAGTTCTACATGGCTGGGCCGGGCGGGATTCCGACGCAGGTGGCGTTCAGCCAGGATGCGCGTTGGCCGAGCCTGGATCTGGATCGGGCCGAGGGATGTATTCGCTCGTATGAGCACGCGTTCAGCAAGGAAGGCGGGCTGGCGGTGCTGACCGGCAATATCGCCAAGGACGGCTGCGTGGTGAAGACGGCCGGTGTTGATGACTCGATTCTCGTGTTCGAAGGTCCGGCGCATGTGGTCGAATCGCAGGACGAGGCGGTCGAGAACATCCTGGCCGACAAGGTGAAGGCAGGCGATGTGATCATCGTTCGCTACGAAGGGCCGAAGGGCGGGCCAGGCATGCAGGAAATGCTCTATCCGACCAGCTATATCAAGTCGAAGGGCTTGGGCAAGGCTTGTGCGTTGCTGACCGATGGGCGGTTCTCGGGCGGCACGTCCGGGCTGTCGATCGGGCACTGCTCGCCGGAAGCGGCGGCGGGTGGGGCGATCGGCCTGGTGCGCGATGGCGATCGGATTCGGATCGATATCCCGAATCGGACCATCGATGTGCTGGTGAGCGATGAGGAACTCGCCAAGCGTCGCGTCGAGCAGGATGCGAAGGGCTGGAAGCCGGTGCTGCCGCGGCCGCGCAAGGTGTCGGCGGCGTTGAAGGCTTATGCGAAGCTGGTGATGTCGGCGGATAAGGGCGCGGTGAGGGATTTGTCGTTGTTGGATGATTGAGGTTGGTTGGCGGATGGGTTGCCCGGTTTTGGGATCGGGGGATCTGTTCGGTAGGTTGTGGAAAAATGCCGCCCTGTGGGCGGCATTTTTTCTGTGGTGGTGGGGTGGACGGTTGTTCTGGATGTCATGAGCCGTCGTCTGTTGCTTGATTCGGTTTGCTGCGATGCGAAGATATTCGGTGACAGTCTGAATTCGCAGCCATGAAGGGACATTCGTTCGATGCGACGTCTTGACATTCACATGTCAGTTCCATTCAGCAAGCGGTCTTTCATCGGGGCCTGTCAGAATTTCCGTGTTCGAGGCGGGTTGAGCATCACACGGATGGCCGGACAAAACGCTCTTCGTAGAGGATGGCGAACTGGTTCATGGCCGCCTTCCAGTCGTGCGCGGCATGTCCCCAGCCAGCCGTGATGTTACGCAAGGCCAGCCAGATGAGCTTGGTGGCCGCTTCGTCGCTGGGAAAGTGACCTCGAGTCTTGATGATCTTGCGCAACTGCCCGTTGATATTCTCAATCGAATTCGTCGTGTAGATGATCTTGCGAATTGCCGGGGGAAACGCGAAAAACGGGATCACGCGATCCCAGGCGTTGCGCCATGAGGCACTGACGGTCGGGAAGCGTCGTCCCCATTCGCCATCGGCAAACGCATCCAATTCGGCCTGGGCCGCTTCCGCGCTCGCCGCCGTGTAGATCGGCCGGATAGCCGCGGCCAGCCCGCGACGGTCTTTCCAACTCGCGTAATCGAGGCTGTTGCGCATCAGATGCACGATGCAGGTCTGCAGCGTCGTGGCCGGAAATACGGCTGCCAGCGCCTCAGGCATCCCTTTCAGTCCATCGGTGACGGCGATCAGGATGTCACTCACACCACGTGTTTTCAGATCATTGAAGACCTTCATCCAGAACTTCGCGCCTTCGGTGCTTTCGATCCAGAGCCCCAGAATGTCGCGCGTTCCATCGGACAACACGCCCAGCGCTAGGTAAATGGCCTTGTTTTTCACGACGGCGTTTTCCCGGATCTTGACCCGCAATGCATCGAAGAAGACGACCGGATACATCAGTTCAAGCGGCCGGGCCTGCCAGGCCGTGACCTCGGCCATGACTTCATCGGTGACGGAGCTGATGAAGTCCGGCGACACTTCGGTGCCGTACTGCTCAAGCAGAAAAGCCTGGATTTCTCGCACGGTCATGCCGCGTGCGTACATTGCCACGATCTTGTCGTCGAAGCCGGTGAAGCGACGTTCGTGTTTCGGAATGAGCAGCGGCTGGAAACTGCCGTCGCGATCGCGAGGCACCTCGATACAGATCGGGCCGTCCTCGGTCAGGACCGTCTTGGCGCTTTTGCCGTTGCGTTGATTGCTCACCTCAACTGGCTTGGCCGCGCCCGACGCGTAGCCCAGGTGGTGATTCATTTCACCACCCAGCGCGCGCTCGATCAGCGCTTTCTTGAGTGCCAGCGTGGCGGCATTGATGGCTTCGGCCGTCATTGGGCCGTTGCCGAACTGCTCCAGCAGCTCAGCGGGAATCGCCGGCAACTCGGCCGGCGTGGCTTTCGGTTTGCGAGGCATACGTCCTCCTTGGGACAAGAATATGCCTCGAACACAAAATTACGGACAGGCCCTTTCATCGCCGAGAACCCGGGCACCACGCTATGGGCTAGCGAGGTCGATACGCATCGTTGCAGCATGCGCAAAGTCGGTTAGCGTGTCTCCTCCGCATCGAATCCTGGACCTGCGATTTGTGATTTCGGATAGAGCGAAAGGAGTTCCCGCGACAGGTATGGCACGTAGTTGTATAACTTTCCTTCGATGTGGCCCGCTTCAGCAAGGACCCCGATACAGAATTGAAGGGGAGACAAGCTTCGTGGATAATCGGCGCCAGCCTTATCTAGTTCGGTTTCGATAGTATTTAAGCGCTTTTCAACGAAAGATTGCGCATCATTGCCAGACAGTCGTTTTCGACTAGTTGACAGTATCAAACGTTGCACGTTTTCACAGAACCGCATCCAGCTAGCCGGCTTCACCTCAGCTGGGAGCTGCTCTCGATCGAACCGCGAGCGAAAGAGGTCTTCAATCCTCGAGCGCACTGCCACATCCGGCCAATTCTGCGCATGTATCGCCGCCGCGGCTGCATCGAAACCAAGCACCAACATATCGAGCTGCTCCACCGTTGCCTTTAATTGGGCCGCAAGCCTTAAACGGCTCCAGTCGACTCGCTCCCCCTTATAGGCCAGCGAATGCGTCGCTACGGACCAAGCATGTTCGAACGCAGTTCTTATTTGGATTTCAAACGAAATTTTGGTGAGGGGGCTATCGACCGTCAGTAATGGTTCCTTAAGGCGAGCAATTATACGAGTTGCATCAAAGCGAAAAACAGTTGGATCTTTCTGGGTTGCGCCGCGCAATTTAAGATTGATAACTTCGAACTCGGATTTTAGCCATTCTATAACAATACTTTCTTCATCGAGAAACGGGATGACTATTGAGCAGCCGTAAAGATCGTCAAGGCTGCTCCAATTGGAAAATCTGCCGGTTTCAATTTTTTCGAATAGGGACTCTGTGTCCTTCAATCGTCCAATAAAAGCATAGCCGTGCGTCGAACAATAAGCAAAGATTCTCCCCTTTGCTCTCTCCTCTATTTGCTTGAGGTACGGGTGGAAAAGGTTATGTTTTTGGGTGAGTTGCGCTGGAACAATCACGGTCACTATGCTGAAAGAATTGACCTCAAATATCGAACCCGCGTCTCGCGCGGACCTTTATCATTAGACGCAGACCTCGCAGCATCGTAATATGCCATCAGAGCGGCATCACCGTCGCGTTCGGCTGAATTATCGACTCGGTCAACGAAAGTTCGAAGCACTGTAGCCGAATGATGAGGCGTTCCAAGCGCTCGATCTTGCTGCAGAGAGTCGATCGCACCGAAGAGGGCGTAGAAATCAGCCTGATTGCGCAAGCGGGAGCCAGCCAACTCCTCGTCGACAATGAGAACCTCGGCAATGTGCGAAACGGCGGCACGATAGCGATCGTCGCAGACCGACTTCTGCTCCCAGTCGGTGTCCCGATCCGAAAATGCTCTGTCCAAATCGTCCTGGCTGTAGCCGCGAGGGCCATCTTCCAGCAAGAGTAGCAAAATGGCTGTGAACTCTACATCTTTCATTTGTTTCTTCGACTGAGCGGCAAATCTCGGAAAATTTTGTGGGAAGACGGTCTGTTGCCACTCTGCAAGTTGCTCAGACAAGCGTATAAATTCACCATCTAATCGTGCGTGGCGAAGTTCCTGCGGTGTGAGTTTTGCGACATTTCGGTTAATTCGATCAAAAATCGAATTAATAACACCTTCGTCATTGGTAGGAATGTATTCCACGAGCAATTGGTATGACCAGAAAGCTCGGCGGACCGATTCATCAAGGCTGTTGAAATATTTGCCTCTAAGCGCGGCAATATCCGAATTGTCACTAATCGGAAAGTCTCCGCGAACAAACTCGAGAATAGTTGTTATCCGTTGCTTTCCGTCTACCACGTGATAAGTGGATGAACCTTCGGCGCTGATCTGCTCATACAGAAAGATGGCAGGCGCAGGATAATTTAACAATACCGTGTCAATGAAGTACTCCTTGAAAGCATTGTTCCACACGCTTCGACGTTGATATGGCGGGTCGAGATCTAGCGCTGAACGTCGATGGAGGTCGTAAAACCAGCTCAAATTCTGAAAGTTTTGGCGGCGAATCATTTGACTTTAGGCATGCTGACGGGTGGATGCCATAATATACCAGTTCTTTGGCGCCGACTCACGACGCCCAACATCCATTCTCTATGCGTTAGATGCGATTATCGGATGTCAGCTGCGAACGAGCCGGCACGCCCGATCGCGATGGTTGATTGGTTTGTGCTTGCTGGACGCCAGCGCGCACAACGAACGGCGGGGTGAGCGGCCGCGGAGACGAAGGGCATCGAACAACGAAATGCGAGTTCGTGGATTTCGACAACAGACGCAGCGTTGCATCATGATTTCTCATCGCGAGCTGCGGTTCTGGCCCGAGACGCGCCAAGGACTTTGCCACTGAAGGGCCGCTATGCTCCGCAACGCGTCAGAAGAATCGTACGGTGCTGATCGCCCGCAACGGGTCGAAAGCGTCGAAACATATCTATCAGAATTCCCCACCCCGACGCGATCGACCCCGGACGATAAGCTTCGCTACCCAACCAACCCCCCCAACAACGACAATCGAGGCGATCAAAACCGCCATCATCCCGAGCGCCGGCAAATCGTCCTCATTGTCGAACTCTTCATGCCCCGTGATGCGCAGCAAAACCCGCAATGCATCTTCGAGCGGAGCAGGCATCTCCGCCGACAGCCCGACGACGATATGCGCAAGAACCCACCCACCGACGAGCGCCACGACGAGGTTCAACGCAAACATCCCGATCCTCTTCATTTCACCTCAACCGTGCCATAGGCCTTGAGCACTGATCCAGGCACCGGCAAATCGGCGCCTTTCTTCCTCAGAAATTCCGCGAATCGATCGAACGTAACCGGGTTCATGACGGTGATGCAGCCTTCGCTAGAACGGCGCGGCCCCGTCGGGTGAATCCGAAAACGCCCGCGCCTTACTTTCCCGACAAAGGTTGTGTCGCCGGTTTTCGCATTCCACAACATAAACCACTTGGTGTGATCGGTGGTACCCCAACCCTGCTTGCCCCAAGCGTCGTAAAACCAGCCGAAATGGCCGCCTGATTGCCGATCGACGATGTAGTACATCCCTTTCGGGATCGGCCCGACTCCCTTCAAGCCTGTTGCCTCGGGATTGTCACGCGCGCGCCCCTTGCCGGAGAAAGCCGGAATCGCCCCGAATCCCGGACAGTTCAAGGTCGAAACGCGCTCCTTGTTCAAATCGAATGTGCATCGGATCGGCATGACTGCTCCCTTTGCAAGGGTTTCAAATCCGCGCAGTGTATCGGCCAAGCAGATCGCTCCGACCCGCCATTTTCCCCAGGTGCGACAACAACAGCCCAATAAAAAATGCCGCCCCAAGGGACGGCATTTTTTCACCAGGCCAGCTCATCAGAAGCCAGCCCAAGCACATCAAACGAACCTCACTGAATCTTCGCCTGAGCGCGCAGCTTCTCTTCAAACGCCTGCAGCTTCTGCTGCACCATCTGCTGCGCCAGTTGCGCCTTCACCTGCTCGAACGGCGGCGGAGCGATCGGGCGAACATCATCCACGCGGATGATGTGCCAGCCGAATTGCGTCTTCACCGGCTCGTCCGTCATCTGCCCCTTCTGCAGGTGCGTGGCCGCATTCGCGAATTCCGGCACGAACGACTTCGGATCCGCCCAATCCAGATCGCCGCCGTTCTTGGCCGAACCCGGGTCCTTCGAGAACTGCTTGGCCAGATCCTCGAACTTGGCGCCGGCCTTGATCTTCGCGATCAGATCCTTGGCCTGCTGCTCGTTGTCGACCAGGATGTGATGCAGGTGATACTCGCTGCCCGTCGCGCCCTTGGCCAGCTCGTCGTACTTGGCCTTGACCTCGGCGTCGCTCGGCTGGTTCTTCTTCACGAAGTCCTCGATCAGCGCGCGCAGCACCACGGTCTGCTGGGCGATCGCCACTTGCTGCTTCACGTCGGCACGGTTCGGCAGGCCTTCCTTGAGCGCTTCCTGCATCAGGATTTCGCGGTTGATCAGCTCCTGGCCGACCATCTTGCGCAGCTGATCGGAATCCTGCTGACCTTGCTGGACGAGCTGAGCGACCATCGCGTCGACGCGCGACTTCGGGATCGGCGTGCCGTTCACCACGGCGACGTTCTGGGCGAAGGCCGGTGCGGCGACGAATGCGGCAGCCGCGACCCACAGGCGGGGGGATTTCAGGATCATCGGGAAGAATTCCTAGTGAAACGAATTATTGTGAAGACACGTTGAACTCATCGGGCGTGTAAGCCACGATCGCGAGCGCGTGAATGCCGCGCCGCATCGCATCAGCGAGCGCATCATACACCAGCCGATGCCGCGCCACGCGGGACTTGCCGGCGAACGCGGCGGCCACGATCGTCACCGTATAGTGCCCGCCAGCCGCGGCACCCGCGTGACCGGCGTGCTCGGCGCTGTCGTCGCTGACATGCAGGGATTCGGGGGAGAGCGCGCTGTTCAGGCGCGCTTCGATCAGCGCGATGCGCCCTTCGGGCGAGGCGCTGAGGAAATCGTCGGACATCGTCATTCGTCTTTCAGGTATTTAGCGAGCCACAGGCTCTGCAGGATGATGAACACGAACATCGCGCCGGTG
Organism: Burkholderia sp. Ax-1720; assembly: GCF_011753035.1. NCBI lineage: Bacteria > Pseudomonadati > Pseudomonadota > Betaproteobacteria > Burkholderiales > Burkholderiaceae > Burkholderia > Burkholderia sp. Ax-1720. The sequence continues at coordinate 14,387 of NZ_VWWK01000038.1, forward strand.
GTGCCGAACAGCTTGAAGTTGACCCACTGCGACGGCGTGTAGTGATTCACCACGTAGAGATTCACCACGCCCAGCACGGCGAAGAACAGGCCCCAGGCCAGGTTGAGCTTGTCCCAGATCGGATGCGGCAGGCTCAGTTGCTTGCCCATCATCTTCTCGATCAGGTTCTTGCCGAACAGGTAGCGCGCGGCGACCAGGATCACGGCGAACAGCCAGTACAGCACGGTCGGCTTCCACTGGATGAACTTCTCGTCGTGCAGCACCAGGGTCGCGCCGCCGAACACGACGATCACGCCCAGGCTGACCCACAGCATGGTGTCGACCTTCTTGTGGCGGAAGGCCACCCAGGCCACCTGCAACAACGTCGCGACGATCGCCACGGCGGTGGCGGTGAAGATGCCCCAGACCTTGAAGGCAGCAAAAAACAGGATGATCGGAAACAGATCGAACAGGAATTTCATGGTGATCGGGGCTGCGTGGCGGACCGGGTTCGAGGCGCCCGGGCTGCGCCACCGTTAGGGGCCCCGCCCGGCGGGCCGTGGCGGCACGCAAGACGGGTTTCCGCCGGCGGCTGTTTCCGTGTGGCCGAAGCGCCCGGGCCAGCCCGGGCGACGGCCTCACTTGCCGGCGTCAGGCTCGAAGTTTAACGCAGCCGAATTGATGCAGTAACGCAGGCCGGTCTTGTCGCGCGGGCCATCCTCGAACACGTGTCCCAGGTGGGCGCCGCAATTGTTGCAGCGCACCTCGACGCGGATCATGCCGTGCGTGCGGTCCATCTTCTCCTCGATCACCTCGCCGTTGAGCGGCTTGAAGTAGCTGGGCCAGCCGCAACCCGAGTGGTACTTCGCGCCGGATTCGAACAACGGCGTGTCGCAGACCACGCAGTGATAGATGCCGGCATCTTCCAGGTCGGTGTACTCGCCGGTGAAGGCGCGCTCGGTGGCGGCGTGCTGGGTGACCTCGTACTGCATCGGCGTGAGGCGCTCGCGCAGCTTGGCCTCGTCCTTCTCGTACGGGTAATCGCGGTCGTTGTGATCGTGGGACATGTGGGTCTCTCCAGGGGAATCGGGGCGCCGTCGCTCAGGACGAACAGCTGACCTCGAGCGTGCCGGCCCAGTCCGGCGGCAGCGCGGCGTAGGCTTCGTATTCCGGTTGCTCGTCGAACGGCCGGCGCAGGATCGCCGCGAGCCGCTCGACTTCCGAATAGTCCTTCTCGGCCGCGCGACGGATCGCGGTCTCGGCCAGGTGGTTGCGCAGCACGTACTTCGGGTTCACGCGGTTCATCGCGGCGGCGCGCTCGGCGTCGTCGCGCGTCTCGTCGGCCAGGCGCGCGCGATATTGCGCGGCCCAGCCGTCGAAGGCTTCGCGGTCGATGAACAGGTCGCGCACCGGCGCATCCGAATTCGCGTCGTGCTTCGAGAGCTGCGCGAGGCGCCGGAAGGTCAGCGTGAAATCGGCGTGGCTGCCGTGCATGATCTCGAGCAGCCGGTTGGCCAGCGCGGCATCGCCTTCCTGCTCGAGCGCGAGCCCGAGCTTGGCGCGCATCGCGCCTTCCAGCGCCGGGCCGAAGGTTTCGGGGAAGCGCGACAGCACCGCTTGGGCGTCCTCGACGGCGCGCTCGGTGCGCGGGTCGTCTTCCAGGTCGACGCGTTGCTGGCCGATCAGCGGCAGCAGCGCCTGCGCGAGGCAGAAGCAGTTCCAGTGCGAGATGCGCGGCTGCATGCGATAGGCGTAACGGCCCTGCTGGTCGGTGTGATTGCAGATGTGGCCGGCGTCGAAGGCATCGACGAAGCCGAACGGGCCGTAATCGAGCGTGAGGCCGAGGATCGACATGTTGTCGGTGTTCATCACGCCGTGGCAGAAGCCGACCGCCTGCCATTGCGCGACCATCTTCGCGGTGCGCTGCATCACGGCTTCCAGCAGGGCGAGGTACGGGTCCTCGGCCTCGCGGCAGGCGGGGTAGAAGCGGTCGATCACGTGGTCGGCCAACTGCTTGAGCAGGTCGGGCCGGTCGTTCGAGAAGAAATGCTCGAAATGGCCGAAACGCACGAAGCTCTCGGCCACGCGCGTGACCACCGCGGCCGTCTCGACGGTCTCGCGCATCACGGTCTGGTCGGAGCCGATCACGGTCAGCGCGCGGGTGGTCGGGATGCCGAGATGATGCATCGCTTCCGAGCACAGGAATTCGCGGATCGAGGAGCGCAGCACGGCACGGCCGTCGCCCATGCGCGAGTAGGGCGTGCGCCCGGCGCCCTTCAACTGCAGCTCGAAGCGGCGCCCTTCGTGCTCGATCTCGCCGATGTTCAGCGCGCGGCCGTCGCCGAGCTGGCCGGCCCAGACCCCGAACTGGTGTCCCGAGTAAACGCTCGAATAGGGCAGCGCCTCGGCGGGCCAGTCGCGGCTCGGGTTGCCGCAGAACAGCTCGGCGAAGCCGGGCAGCGCGCGGATTGCGGGATCGAGGCCCAGTTCCGCGGCCACGTCGTCGGAGAAGCCGACCACGTAAGGCGCGGGCAGGGGCGCGGCGGGCAGGCGCGTCAGGAATGCGGCGCCCAGCTTGAGGAAGGCATCGTCGCGCGGCGCGGCGAGCGAGGCGGCGAGATCGGGGAGGGTGGCAGCCAAATCGGATTCGCTTCTGGATAACGGCAAGTTGAACGACGAGTCACAAGTCGGTATTGTAAATCCGCGCCGCGCGGGCCGCTTGCGGCGAGGAAGAGGCATCTGTCGTAGTCGGATCCAACCGGGAGAGCTGGACGATGAGCACCAAGATGAACCCGCCGCTGCTGGGCCAGATGATGGACGTACCCTTGCTGGTGTCGTCCCTGATCACGCACGCGGCGCGCCACATGGGCCATGCCGAGATCGTATCGCGGCGGCTCGAGGGCGATATCCACCGCTACACCTACCGCGATTGCGAACGGCGTTCCCGGCAACTGGCGCAGGCCCTGCTGCGCGCCGGCGTCGAGCCGGGCGAGCGGGTCGGCACGCTGGCCTGGAACGGCTATCGCCACCTGGAAGCCTATTACGGCATCAGCGGGATGGGCGCGGTCTGCCACACGATCAATCCGCGCCTGTTTCCCGAGCAACTCGTCTACATCATCAACCACGCCGATGACCGTTTCGTGCTGTTCGACATCAGCTTCGCGCCGCTGGTCGACCGGCTCGCGCCGCTGTGCCCGCAGGTGCGCGGCTGGATCGCGATGACCGACGAGGCGCACCTGCCGGCCGCCGCCACGCCGCTGCTGGCGTATGAAACGCTGCTCGAGGCCGAGGACGGCGACTATCAATGGCCGCTGCTCGACGAGCGCCAGGCGTCCTCGCTCTGCTACACCTCGGGCACCACCGGCAACCCGAAGGGGGTGCTCTATTCGCATCGTTCCACCGTGCTGCACGCCTACGCGGCCGCGCTGCCCGACGCGATGGGCCTGTCGGCGCTCGATTCGGTGCTGCCGGTGGTGCCGATGTTCCATGTCAACGCCTGGGGCCTGCCTTACGCGGTGCCGCTCACCGGCGCGAAGCTGGTGATGCCGGGCAAGGACCTGGACGGCAAGTCGCTGCACGAGCTGATGGAGGCCGAACGCGTGACCTGCTCGGCCGGCGTGCCGACGGTCTGGCTGGGCCTGCTCAACCACCTGCGCGAATCGGGCGCCGGCTTCTCGACCATGGAGCGCACGGTGATCGGCGGCTCGGCCTGCCCGCCGGCCATGCTGCGCGCCTTCGAGGACGATTACGGCGTGCAGGTGATCCACGCCTGGGGCATGACGGAAATGTCGCCGCTGGGCACCCTGGCGCGGCTGACCTGGGAGCAGACGCAGCGCGACGAGACCGAGCGGCGCCGCTCGCTGGAGAAGCAGGGGCGCGTGATCTACGGCGTGGACATGCGCATCGTCGGCGAGGACGGCCGCGAGCTGCCCTGGGACGGCATCGCGTTCGGCGAGCTGCAGGTGCGCGGGCCCTGGGTGGTCGAGCATTATTTCGACGGCAGCGGCTCGCCGCTGGTCGACGGCTGGTTCCCCACCGGCGACGTCGCCACCATCGATGCCGACGGTTTCCTGCAGATCACCGATCGCAGCAAGGACGTGATCAAGTCGGGCGGCGAGTGGATCAGCTCGATCGACCTGGAGAACGTCGCGGTGGCGCATCCGGCCGTGGCCGAAGCGGCCTGCATCGCCTGCGCCCATCCGAGATGGACCGAGCGGCCGCTGCTGGTGGTGGTGCCGCGGCCCGGCATGGACGTCACGCGCGAGGAGCTGCTGGCCTTCTACGCGGGCAAGGTCGCGAAATGGTGGATCCCCGACGACGTGGTGTTCGTCGAGACGCTGCCGCACACGGCTACCGGCAAGCTGCAGAAGCTCAAGCTGCGCGAGATATTCCGCGAGCATGTGCTGCCCGGCATCGTGGCCGGCGAATGCCCGCTGGAAGGCGAGCCGCTGCGCCCGGCCGGGCTCTGAGCCGACCCGGATCGCGCGGCGCTGCATTGCCGTATCCGCAACGATCGGCGGCCGGGTTTCGCTGCGGCGCGACCCGGCCGCCGAGGTCGTTTACGGCGCCGTTTCGGCCTGCATCCGGCACCTTCAAGTTGTAATTGAACGATCGTTCTTTTTTGTTGTATGCTGCCCCGGTTTCCTCGCGTGCGGCCACGGCGTCGCGCGCGCACAATCACCGTCGACGCTGACGAAGCGCGGCCTGGCGGCTCGCGCAACCGCATGGAGGCAGACAGATGGCAGTGGACTACACGACTCGTGACGGCGTGGCCGTCATCACGCTCAACAATCCGCCCGTCAACGGGCTCGGCTATTCGACGCGCGCCGGGGTGATGGACGGCCTCGATCGCGCGCTGCAGGACCCGGCGGTGACGGCCATCGTGCTCACCGGCGCGGGCCGCGCCTTCTCGGGCGGCGCCGACATCACCGAATTCAATACCCCCAAGGCGCTTCAGGAACCGAGCCTGCACACCCTGATCGCGGCCGTCGAGGCCAGCGCCAAGCCGGTGGTGGCCGCCGTGCACAGCGTGGTGATGGGCGGCGGGCTGGAGCTGGCGCTGGGCGCGCATTACCGGATCGCCGCGCCGGGCACCCAGGTGGCCCTGCCCGAGGTCAAGATCGGCCTGCTGCCGGGCGCGGGCGGCACCCAGCGGCTGCCCCGAGCGCTCGGGCTGGAAACCGCGCTGAACATGATCGTGTCGGGCGCGGCCGTGCCTTCCGAGCAACTCGCCAAGAGCGGCCTGTTCGACGAGATGGCCGAGGGCGACCTGCTGGAAGCGGCGGTGGCGCTGGCCCGGCGCGTCGGCGCCAAGCCGGGCCCGCATCCGCGCGTGCGCGATCGCAAGATCGAGCATCCGAACGCGGCCGGCTTCATCCAGTTCGCGCGCAACAGCGCGCGCGCCGCCGCGCCGCAATACCCGGCACCGCACAAGTGTATCGACGCGATCGAGGCCGGCGTGCTGAAGGGTTTCGACCAGGGCCTGATCGACGAGCGCGACGGTTTCGTGGCGCTGGTGCAGACGCCGGAAAGCCGCGCGCTGCGCCATGCCTTCTTCGGCGAGCGCGCCGCCAGCAAGATCCCCGACGTGCCGGCCGACACGCCCGTGCGCGAGATCCGCAAGCTCGGCGTGATCGGCGCGGGCACCATGGGCGGCGGCATCACCATGAACTTCCTCAACGCGGGGCTGCCGGTCACGCTGCTGGAAACGAAGCAGGAGGCGCTCGAGCGCGGCCTCGCCACGATCCGCAAGAACTACGAGGCGCAGGTCAAGAAGGGCAAGCTCAGCGAGGAGAAGCTCGAGGCGCGCATGGCGCTGATCTCGCCGACGCTGTCCTATGAGGACCTGAAGGACGCGGACCTGATCATCGAGGCCGTGTTCGAGGAACTGGGCGTGAAGGAGCAGGTGTTCCGCAAGCTCGACGAGGTGGCCAAGGCCGGCGCGATCCTCGCCTCGAACACCTCCACGCTCGACGTGAACAAGATCGCCGCCTTCACCGGGCGCCCGCAGGACGTGGTCGGCATGCACTTCTTCAGCCCGGCCAACGTGATGAAGCTGCTCGAGGTGGTGCGCGGCGAGCATACCGCCAAGGACGTGCTGGCCACCGTGATGCAGCTCGCCAAGAAGATCCGCAAGACGGCGGTGGTATCGGGCGTGTGCGACGGCTTCATCGGCAATCGCATGGTCGAGCAGTACATCCGCCAGGCGCTGTTCATGCTGGAGGAGGGCGCGCTGCCCGCCCAGGTCGATCGCGCGATCGAGGCCTTCGGTTTCGCGATGGGGCCGTTCCGCATGAGCGACCTGGCCGGCAACGACATCGGCTGGGCGATCCGCAAGCGCCGCTACCTCGAGCAGCCCGACCTGCATTACTCGAAGATCGCCGATCGCCTCTGCGAACTCGGCCGCTTCGGCCAGAAGACCGGCGGCGGCTGGTACGACTACCAGGCCGGCGAGCGGCGCGCCAAGCCCTCGAAGCTGGTCGACGAGATGGTGCTGGCCTATTCGAAGGAAGCCGGCGTCGAGCGCCGCAAGATCGCCGACGAGGAGATCGTCGAGCGGCTGGTCTACGCGCTGGTCAACGAAGGCGCGAAGATCCTCGAGGAAGGCATCGCCTCCAAGGCTTCCGACATCGACATGGTCTACCTGACCGGCTATGGCTTCCCGCTCTGGCGCGGCGGCCCGATGCTGTACGCGGACACGGTCGGCCTCTACAACGTCGAGCGCGCGATGCGCCGCTACGCGGCGGGCGCGAACGGCGATGCCTGGCAGCCGGCACCGTCGATCGCGAAGCTCGCGGCGGCCGGCAAGGGTTTCAACGGCTGAGGCGCGCGGAGGATACCAGCATGCGTAGCGACGATGTGCTGCTCGTGATCGACGTGCAGAACGATTTCATGCCGGGCGGCGCGCTCGCGGTGGCCGACGGCGACGCGGTGGTGCCGGTGATCAACCGGCTCGCGCGGCGCTTCGAGCAGGTGGTGATCACGCAGGACTGGCATCCGCGCGCGCACGTGTCGTTCGCCGCCAACCACCCGGGCCGCGAGCCGTTCTCGACCATCACCCTGCCTTATGGCGAACAGGTGCTGTGGCCCGTGCATTGCGTGCAGGACAGCGAGGGCGCGGCGCTGCATCGCGAGCTCGACATCCCGCAGGCGCGGCTGGTGATCCGCAAGGGTCTCGACGCCTCGGTCGACAGCTATTCGGCCTTCGTCGAGGCTGATCGCAGCACGCCGACCGGGCTGGCGGGCTACCTCGCCGCGCTCGGCGCGAAACGCGTCTGGTGCTGCGGACTGGCCACCGACTACTGCGTGGCCTGGTCCGCGCTCGATGCGCGCGCGGCCGGTTTCGAGGCCGCCGTGATCGAGGATGCCTGCCGCGCGATCGACCTGAACGGCTCGCTGGCGCGGGCATGGCAAGAACTTCAGGCCGCGGGCGTGGCCCGCGTCCAGGCGCAGGCGGTGCTCGCCTGAGCGGGCCGCCTGCGTCGACAACCGTCTACAAGCAATTCGAACCAGGAGACTGGCATGAACGAAGCCGTAATCGTATCCACCGCCCGCACCGGGCTGGCGAAATCATGGCGCGGCGCGCTCAACATGACGCACGGCGCGACGCTGGGCGGGCATGTGGTGGCCGCCGCGGTCGAGCGCGCCAAGCTCGATCCGGCGCGCGTCGAGGATGTGCTGATGGGTTGCGCGAATCCGGAAGGCGCCACCGGCGCCAACATCGCGCGCCAGGTGGTGCTGCGCGCGGGCCTGCCCGTGTCGGTGCCGGGCATGACCATCAACCGTTTCTGTTCCTCGGGACTGCAGACCATCGCGCTGGCCGCTCAGCGCGTGATCGCCGGCGAGGGCGAGGTGTTCGTGGCGGGCGGCGTGGAGTCGATCTCCTGCGTGCAGAACGAAATGAACCATCACATGCTGCAGGAAGGCTGGCTGCGCGAGCACAAGCCCGAGATCTACTGGAGCATGCTGCAGACCGCCGAGAATGTCTCCAAGCGCTACGGCATCGCCAAGGAGCGCCAGGACGAGTACGGCGTGCAATCGCAGCTGCGCGCGGCGGCCGCGCGCGAGGCCGGCCGCTTCGACGCCGAGATCGTGCCGATCACCGTGCTGGCCGGCGTGGCCGACAAGGCCACGGGCCGCCTGCACACGCGCGAGGTCACGCTCTCGTCCGACGAGGGGATTCGCCCCGACACCACGCTGGAAGGCGTCTCGAAGATCCGCTCGGCGGTGCCGGGCGGGGTGATCACGGCGGGCAACGCCAGCCAGTTCTCGGACGGCGCCTCGGCCTGCGTGGTGATGAACGCGAAGCTCGCCGAGCGCGAGGGGCTGGCGCCCCTGGGCATCTTCCGCGGTTTCGCGGTGGCCGGCTGCGAGCCCGACGAGATGGGCATCGGCCCGGTGTTCGCGGTGCCCAAGCTGCTCAAGCAGGCGGGCCTGAAGGTGTCCGACATCGATCTGTGGGAGCTCAACGAGGCCTTCGCGGTGCAGGTGCTGTACTGCCAGGACACGCTCGGGATTCCGGCCGACCGGCTCAACGTCAACGGCGGCGCGATCGCGGTGGGTCACCCCTATGGCGTGTCGGGCGCGCGTCTGGCCGGCCATGCCCTGATCGAGGGCAAGCGCCGCGGCGCGAAGTACGTGGTGGTCACCATGTGCATCGGCGGCGGGCAGGGCGCGGCGGGGCTGTTCGAGATCGCATGATCGCGTGACGGCGAGCTGATCGGCATGAAGGCAAAGGGCGGGCGGCGCTGCGGCGTCGCCCGCCCTTTGTGCTTGGCGCTTGAGGATCGTCTTTCAGGCCCCGTATTCGACGACACGCCGCTGAATTCGCCGAATCGTCCGGCCCGCAAGTTTGGTAGGCTTCGGTTCTGGATCAGGGGCGCGCGGCCCGAGCCGGCGCGCACCCGCATCGACATTCACTGAATCCTTGATCGCTAGGCAAGAAGGCAACATGACACAGAAGGCATCGGCACACGCCGCGGCGCGCGAGTCGCGCGGATTGATCGGCCAGACGGCGCGAGGCGCGCGATGAGCCAGGACAGCAGCCCGCGCAAGGCGCCGCCCACCATCGAGAGCCCCTTCGTCGACGCGCTCGGCGTGCAACTCGTCTCGGCCAAGGATGGCGCCAGCGAGATCGCGCTGCCGCTGGCCGAGCAGCACATGAACACCTGGAGCATCGCCCACGGCGGCGTGACCATGACGCTGGCCGACGTGGCGCTGGCGATGGCCGCGCGCAGCCTGACCGACGACGGCGTGGGCGTGGTGACGGTGGAGATGAAGGTCAACTTCATGCAGCCGGGGCGCGGCGAGCTGCGCGCCTATGGCCGCGTGATGCACCGCTCGACCACCATGGCCTATTGCGAGGGCGAGGTGCGCGACAGCCAGGGCAATTTCGTCGCCAAGGCGATCGGCACCTTCAAGTACATGAAGCGGCTGGCGGTGGGCCGCGATATCGCCCGGCAGCGTTCGCGCACCGATCCGGGCGCGAATCCGGGGCCGAGCGACGCCTGACGGCCCCCGTGGCAGCAACGGCCCCGACCGGCGACGGCGGGGCCGAATCGCGTTGGGCTCGCGCCAGGACGAGGCCGGGAAGTTCCTCTTCGGCCAGGCGCGCGTCATGACATGGAGACAGGAGACAGCGATGACCGACATCAATCGGCAGGTTCTGCTCGTGTCGCGCCCCGAGGGCGCGGCCAGCCTCGACAATTTCCGGCTCGTGGAAACGCCGCTCGCGCCGCTGCGCGAGGGCGAACTTCGCGTGCGCAACCGCTTCCTCTCGCTGGACCCCTACATGCGTGGCCGCATGAGCGAAGCGAAATCCTACGCGGCGCCGCAGCCGCTCGGCGAGGTGATGATCGGCGAGACGGCTGGCGAGGTGATCGAGTCGCGTCATGCCGCTTATGCGGTCGGCGATCATGTGGTCGGCATGTTCGGCTGGCAGACGCATGGCGTCTCGAACGGCAAGGGGCTGCGCAAGGTCGATGCGTCGCAGGTGCCGCTGTCGGCCCATCTCGGCGTGGTGGGCATGCCGGGCGTGACGGCCTGGTACGGCGTGAATCGCCTGCTCGAGCCGCGCGCGGGACAGACCTTGCTGGTCAGCGCGGCGAGCGGCGCGGTCGGCGGCGTGGTGGGGCAGCTCGCCCGGCGCGCCGGCTGCCGCGTGATCGGCATCGCCGGCGGCGAGCACAAGTGCCGCTACGTGCGCGACACGCTCGGCTTCGACGCCTGCGTCGACTACAAGGCCGGGCGCCTGGCCGAGGATCTGGCGGCCGCCGCGCCCGACGGCATCGATCTCTGTTTCGAGAACGTCGGCGGCCCCGGTTTCGACGCGACGCTGGCGCTGATGAACGCATTCGGCCGCGTCGCCTTGTGCGGGATGATCGCCGGCTACGACGGCGAGGCCGCGCCGATCCGGCAGCCCGGGCCGATCCTCAGGGCGCGGCTGCGCGTGGAGGGTTTCATCGTCACCGAGCATCCCGAGGTCTGGCCGGCCGCGCTGGCCGAATTGGGCGAGCTGGTGGCGCGCCACGAGCTGCATTATCGCGAGACCATCGCGCAGGGCATCGAGCGCGCGCCCGAAGCCTTCCTCGGCATGCTCAAGGGGCACAACTTCGGCAAGCAGCTGGTCGCGCTGGGCTGAGCCGCGCCTCGGCGCGCAATGCGAAAGGGCGGCGCGCGGGCAGCGCCGCCCCATCCTGCGCAGGCAAGCCGCTGCTTGACCGCCGCCTGGCCGGCGCGTGGCATCATGTGCCGCTATCGTCCATCCTCCGCCTATCCACCGCCGCCCCGATGCCGCTCGATCCCGGAATCGCCCAGGTGCTCGACATGATCGAGCGCGCCCGACGTCCCGCCTACGCCTCCCAGACGCCGCAGGCCGCGCGCGCCGCCTACGAGCGCAGCGCGCCGATCCTCGATCTCGCGCCCGCGCCGATGGCCTCGGTGGAGGATCTGCGCGTGCCGACCCGCGACGGCGCCACGATCGGCGCGCGGCTCTACCTGCCCGAGATGCCGAGCCTGGGCGAGCCGCTGCCGGCGCTGGTCTATTACCACGGCGGCGGTTTCACGGTCGGCAGCCTCGACACGCATGACGCGCTGTGCCGGATGTTCGCGCGCGACGCGCATTGCGCGGTGCTGTCGGTCGACTACCGGCTCGCGCCCGAGGCGCGCTTCCCGAGCGCGCACGACGATGCCGAGGACGCCTATGCCTGGCTGCACGCGCATGCCAGCGAATTCGGCGTCGACGCGGCGCGCCTGGCGGTGGGCGGCGACAGCGCGGGCGGCACGCTGGCCGCCGCGGTGGCGGTGCTGGCGCGCGATCGAGGGATCGCGCCGCGGCTGCAACTGCTGATCTACCCCGGGCTCACGGCGCACCAGCAGACGGCCTCGCACGCGCGGCTCGCTCGCGGCTATCTGCTGACGGCCGAAACCATCCAGTGGTTCTTCTCGCAGTACGTGCCGAACCCGGCCGATCGCGAGGATTGGCGCTTCGCGCCGCTCGACGGCATGCGCGGCGCGCCGTCCTTCGCGGGCCTCGCGCCGGCCTGGATCGCGGTGGCCGAATACGATCCGCTCTCGGACGAGGGCATCGCCTACGCGGACAAGCTGCGCGCGGCCGGCAATCGTGTCGAGCTGGTCCGCTACGCGGGCATGATTCACGAATTCTTCAAGATGGGCGGGTACGTTCCGGCGGTCCGGCAGGCGCATGCGGACGCGGTGCGGGCATTGCGCGGGGCGTTCGAGCAGGACTGAGCGCCGCCGCGCCGATCAGGTCGACGAGGCGCAGCGATGGAGCGGATCGAGGTGGAAACGGGCGACTGGACGCGGCTCGGCGCCGATGCGGCGCGCATCCGCGACGCGGTGTTCGTGCGCGAGCAGCGCATCGCGCCGGAGCTGGAGCTCGACGAGGAGGACCCGCTGGCGCATCACGCGGTGGCCTACCTGGTGCGAGGCGAAGCCGGTGACGAGGCAGGCGGGCGCCACGCGGTAGGCACCGCGCGCCTGCTGGCCGGCGCCACCATCGGCCGCCTGTCGGTGCTGCCGGAAGCGCGCGGCCGCGGCATCGGCACGCGCGTGCTGGGCGCGCTGGTGGCGGAAGCCGGCGCGCGCGGCGAGGCACGCGTGAGGCTCTACGCGCAGCCGGCGGCGGTGCCGTTCTATCGGCAGCGCGGCTTCGACATCGTCGGCGAGCCTTTCGACACGGCCGGCGTGATCCACATCGAGATGGCGCGCGCGCCCTAGCGGGTAGGCGCGTCGATCCGCGAGATTCCTGGTGGGAGGCCGCGCGCCGAGGCGACGCTCGCCGGCCTCAACGCGTGCCGCCCAGCTCCACGTCGAAGCTCATCGCGCGCTCGAAGGCGCCGGGCCGCACGATCCGGTGCGAGCCGTCGTCGTCGCAGCGCTCCTTGATCTCGACCGTCAGCCGCGAACGCTCCTTGACCGTCACGCGCAGCGCCGTGGTGCCGCGCGTGCCGTATTCGGGCGTCTCGATGAAGGCGGCCGACAGCGCGCGCTCGCGCTCCAGCGGAATGCCGGTATGCGGCAGTGCCTCGTCGGCGGCGGTGCGCGTGTCGCGCATGATCTCGATCAGCGCGTCGAGCGAGGGCGCGGCCTCGTAGGTCAGCAGGGTGCCGAGCTCGCTGCGCTTGTTGACCAGCTTGGGCCAGGGTGTGTCGAGCCGCGCGTTGGACAGCCCGTGCACGCCGGCGGCCAGCCGCAGCGGCGCGTCGAGCGCGGTATCGGGCTCGGCCGGCCGGTTGCAGTACCAGGCTAGCTCGCGGCGCCGGCAGTCGCCGACCAGCAGGTTGAAGCCGTTGTAGAGCGCGGCGGTGCCGGCGATCTGCTCGAGGTAGTCGAGCGGCGCGAGGTTGCGCCCGCCGAGGAAGTCCGATACCAGCTTGCCGCGCGTCGGGGCGCCGGCGCGGATGTCGAAGGGGGCGCGGTAGTTGGTCAGCGCGGCGAAGCGGCCGTCGCGCGACACGCCGAGCCAGGTGCCGCCGCCTTCCAGGTCGCGCCCGGCCAGCACGCCGGGCACATCCTCCCACCAGGCCAGCGGCGCGCTCGTGCGGCGGAAGAATTCGTCACGGTTCGCGGTGAGCGTCAGCACCGGGCCGTCCTCGGCCTCGGGCTGCCAATCGAATACGATCAGGCACATCGGGTGATTCCCTCACTGGGATCGGGGTGCGCGGACCGGGCACGCGCCGTGGCTCGCGTTGGTCCGCGCGCCACGATAGCACGCGCGCTCAGACTTCGGTGGGGATGCCGTAGGGCAGCGGCAGGAAGGCGAGCGCCGGGCCGTCGGCGGCCCCGAGGTGGACCGTGCCGGATTCCTGCGCGGCCAGCTTGATCTCGGCCAGCGCGTCGACGCCGCCTGCCGGCGCGGCCGCCGCGTTGACGATCATCCCGCAGGGCTGGCCCGGATCCTCGCTGTGGAACAGCTCGACGCCGGCATGCACCGTGTCGGTCTCGCCCTCGACGTGCACCAGCGCGGCACGGCGCTTGATGGTGCCGCGATACTGGCTGCGCGCGACGATTTCCTGGCCCGGGTAGCAGCCCTTGCGGAAATTGACGGCGCCGATCACGTCGTAGTTGAGCATCTGCGGCACGAACTGCTCGACCACCGGCTGGGTGATGCGCGGCTCGGCGGCGCGGATCTCGAGCCAGTCCCACACGGCCGGCGAGACGCGCGCGAGCTTGCCGTCGAGCACCGCGGCGCCGGCCTCGAGCTGCTCGCGGCTGGCGATCCACAGGTAGCGCGCGCGGCCGTCGGCGTCGGGCAGCCGGATCAGCGTGCCGGCCGGGCCGTCGAGCTTGGTATGGACGCCGTCGGGCAGCGCCTCGAACAGGCCCGACAAGGCCTCGCGAGCCTCGCCGGCGATGCCGACGGCGACCAGCCCGGCCGCGTCGCTCAGCTTGGCCTTGGCGCGCAGCACGAACATCGACAGGCGCTTCTGCACGGCGGGCTGGATGTCCTTCGAGACCAGCAGGCGCACGCCGGACTCGCTGCGCCAGGCCAGGAACGAGGCCAGCAGGCGGCCCTTGGCGGTGCAGTAGCCGGCCAGCTTCACGCCGGCCGCGTCGAGATGCTCGATGTCGTTGGTCAACTGGCTATGGAGGAAGGTCGCGGCGTCGTCGCCGGCGACATCGATGATGCCGAACTGCGGCAGCGGCGCGTAGACGCCGCGCGTGAGCGCCGCCTCGAATTCGGCGGCCGCCGGACGCGGCAGGACGGGCAGGGCGGGGGCAGCCGCGGTCGGCGCCCCGTTGACGATCGGTGTGCTCATGGAAACGGGGAACAGTCAATCCTGACTTTGGCGAAGACAAGCAAGTATTATATGGACCTTCACCGAGTCCCGTTCCGCATGTCCCTACTCTCGAAATGCGCCGCGCTCGCGGCGGCGGCCGTCGTCCTGGCCGCTGCGCTGGCGGGCGGCGGTTATTACTGGGCGAACCAGCCGCTTGCCTTACCGTCACCGACCGTCGATGTCACGATCAAGCCGCACAGCAGCGTCAAGGGCGTCGCGCAGCAGCTCGTGCGCGGCGGCGTGCCCCTGCAGCCGCAGTTGTTCGTGCTGATGACGCGCGTGCTCGGGCTGGACAGCCGGCTCAAGTCGGGCAATTACGAGTTCAAGACCGGACTGACGTCGTACGAGGTGCTGCAGAAGCTGGCGCGCGGCGACGTCAACGAATACGTCGCGACCATCATCGAGGGCTGGACCTTCAAGCGTATGCGCGCCGAGCTCGACGGCAATCCGGCCCTCGTGCACGGCACGGCGGGCATGAGCGATGCTGAGCTGCTGCGCGCGATCGGCGCGACACCCGCTCAGATCGAGCGGGGCAGCGGCGAGGGCCTGTTCTTCCCCGATACCTACCTGTTCGACAAGGGCACCAACGATATCAACCTCTACCGGCGCGCCTACCAGCTGATGCAGACGCGGCTGGACGAAGCATGGCGCATGCGCGCTCCCGGGCTGCCGTATCGCTCGGTTTACGAAATGCTGACGATCGCCTCGATCGTCGAGAAGGAAACCGGCCACGCGGCCGACCGCGCCTACGTGGCGGCGGTGTTCGCGAACCGGTTGCGGATCGGCATGCCGCTGCAGACCGATCCGACCGTGATCTACGGCCTCGGCGACGCTTACGACGGGCACCTGCGCAAGCGGGACCTGCAGATGGACACTCCTTACAATACCTACACGCGCCGCGGCCTGCCGCCGACGCCGATCGCCCTGCCGGGCGCGGCGTCGCTGCAGGCCGCCGTGAACCCGGCCGCCACCCCGGCGCTCTATTTCGTCGCCAAGGGCGACGGCACGAGCGTCTTCTCGGATACGCTCGGCGATCACAACAAGGCCGTGGACAAATACCTACGAGGTCAATGATGGCGCGCGGTAAATTCATCACGTTCGAAGGGATCGACGGTGCGGGCAAGACCACGCACCTCGCCTGGTTCTGCGAGCAGTTGCGCGCGCAGGTCGCCGCCAGCGGCCGCCAGGTGGTGCAGACCCGCGAGCCGGGCGGCACCACGCTGGGCGAGTCGCTGCGCGCGGTGCTGCTGGAGCAGGCGATGGACCTGGAAACTGAGGCCCTGCTGATGTTCGCGAGCCGTCGCGAGCACCTGGCGCGCGTGATCGAGCCGGCGCTCGCGCGCGGCGACTGGGTGGTCTCGGACCGCTTCACCGACGCGACCTTCGCCTACCAGGGCGGCGGGCGCGGCCTGCCGCGCGACAAGCTGGAAACGCTGGAGCGCTGGGTGCAGGGCGGCTTCCAGCCCGACCTGACGATCCTGTTCGACGTGCCGCCCGAGGTGGCCAGCGAGCGGCGCGGCGCGGCGCGCGCGCCCGACAAGTTCGAGGCGGAAAGCGATGCCTTCTTCCTGCGCACGCGCGCCGAGTACCTGCGCCGCGCCGAAGAGGCGCCGTATCGTTTCCTGATCGTCGACGCCAGCCAGTCGATCGCCCAGATCCAGCGCCAGCTCGAAGGCGTGCTGGCTTCGCTCTGATCCACCCGCAAAGGGCCGACCCGATGATCTATCCATGGCAAACCGAGGACTGGGACCGCCTGCAGGCGCTGCGCGCGGCCTGGCCGCATGCGCTGCTGCTGCACGGCCAGGCCGGCATCGGCAAGCTGCGCTTCGCCCAGCACCTGGCGCAGGGCTTCCTGTGCGAAGCGCCGCTGCCCAAGGGCGAGCCTTGCGGCAAGTGCGCGGCCTGCACCTGGTTCGAGCAAGGCAACCATCCCGACTACCGGATCGTGCTGCCCGAGGCGCTGGCCGGCGAGGCGCCGGGCGCGGCCGCCGACGAGCCCAAGGCTGACGCGGACGAGGGCGGCAAGAAGACCCGCACGCCGAGCAAGGAAATCAAGATCGAGCAGGTGCGCGGCCTGCTCGACTTCGTCGGCGTCGGCTCGCATCGCGGCGGCGCGCGCGTGGTGGTGCTGTACCCGGCCGAGGCGCTCAACGTGGCGGCCGCCAACGCGCTGCTCAAGACGCTCGAGGAGCCGCCCTCGGGCGTGCTGTTCCTGCTGGTGTCGGCGCGGCTCGACCGCCTGCTGCCGACCATCATCAGCCGCTGCCGGCAATGGCCGATGACGCTGCCCCCGGCGGCGCACGCGCAAGCCTGGCTGGCGACGCAACAGGTATCCGACGCGGCGGCCTTGCTGGCCGAGGCGGGCGGCGCGCCGCTGGCCGCGCTGGCGCTGGCCGCCGACGAGAATCGGCCGCTGCGCGACTGGACCCTGGCGCAGTTGGCGGCCGGCGCGGGCTGCGATCCGTTTGCCTGCGGCGAGTCGCTGCAGAAGCTGCCGGTGCCGGTGGTGCTGGGCTGGTTGCAGCGCTGGCTCTACGACCTGCTGGCGCAGCGCGCGGCCGGCCAGCCGCGTTATTTCCCCGCGCAGCGCGCGGCGCTCGAGCGCTGCGCGGCCGCGCTCGACGCCAACGCCTTCGCGCGTTTCATGAAGACCGTGACGCGCCAGCGCGCGGTCGAGAACCACCCGCTCAATGCGCGGCTCGTGTTCGAGGAGCTGTTCCTCGGCTATCGCGAGCTCTACGCATGAGCCCGGCCGCCCAGGCCTGAGCCCAGACAGGAAGCACCGATGTTCGTCGATTCGCATTGCCACATCAATTTCGAAGGGCTCGCCGAGCGCCTGCCCGAGGTGCTCGACAAGATGCGCGAGCACCAGGTCACGCATGCGCTGTGCGTCTCGGTCGACCTGGAGACCCTGCCGCAGGTGCTCGCGATCGCCGAGCGGCACGAGCACATCTACGCCTCGGTGGGCGTGCATCCCGATCACG
This sequence comes from Burkholderia sp. Ax-1720, assembly GCF_011753035.1. Classification (NCBI taxonomy): domain Bacteria; kingdom Pseudomonadati; phylum Pseudomonadota; class Betaproteobacteria; order Burkholderiales; family Burkholderiaceae; genus Burkholderia; species Burkholderia sp. Ax-1720. The sequence goes on from NZ_VWWK01000038.1 coordinate 31,650, forward strand.
AGGAGGTGCGGGAACCGACGCTCGCCGAACTCGTCGAACTGGCGGCGCACCCGAAGGTGGTCGCGATCGGCGAGACCGGCCTCGACTACTACCGGCTCGGCGAGCGCACGATCGCCGACATGGAATGGCAGCGCGAGCGCTTTCGCACGCATATCCGCGCCGCGCACGCCACCGCCAAGCCGCTGATCATCCACACGCGCGCCTCCTCGGAGGACACGCTGCGGATCATGGCCGAGGAGCGCGCCTCGGTGCCGGGCGGCGTGATGCACTGCTTCACCGAGCCCTGGCACGTGGCCGAGGCGGCGCTGGCGCAGGACTTCCATATCTCGCTGTCGGGGATCGTCACCTTCAAGAAGGCCGAGGAAGTGCAGGATGTGGCGCGGCGCGTGCCGATCGAGCGCCTGCTGATCGAGACGGACTCGCCGTACCTGGCGCCGGTGCCGTATCGCGGCAAGCCGAATGAACCTGCGTACGTCAGTTATGTCGGACGCTTTATCGCGGCACAGCGCGGCATCAGCGATGAGGCGCTGGCCGCCGCGACCACGCAGAACTTTTTCCGGCTGTTCAAGATCGCCGCCTGATGCGATCGTCGGCCGGAGCAACCCAGGGTAGGAGCCTAACAATATGAAACCGATCAACGGTCTGTCCATGATCCGCCCGGGCGCCGCGCTGCGCGCGCTCGTCCTCGCCGCCGCCTGCGGCACCGGCTTCGCCGCCACGCTCGCGCATGCCGAATCGCGCGACGCGATCGTCAAGGCCGTCAAGTTCGACGACATCGCCGACATCGGCAAGCAGCTCAAGAACGGGCTCGACCCGAACCTGACCGACGAGCGCGGCAATCCGCTGATCGTGATCGCCGCGCGCGAGAAGTCGGACAAGGTGGCCGAGGCGCTGGCCTCGGCACCCAACGTCGACCTGGAGAAGACCGATCCGGCCGGCGAGAACGCGCTGATGATGGCCTCGCTCAACGGCGACCTGCCGCTGGTGAAGTTCCTGGTCGACAAGGGCGCCGAGGTCAGCAAGAAGGGCTGGACGGCGCTGCACTACGCGGCCACCAACGGCCACGACGACGTGGTCAGCTACCTGCTCGACAAGTCCGCCTACATCGACGCGGGCTCGCCCAACGGCACCACGCCGCTGATGATGGCCGCGCGCGGCAACCACGACACCACCGTCACCCTGCTGCTCGACCAGGGCGCCGATCCGGCCATCAAGAACCAGGTCGGCGTCACCGCGCTGGAGTTCGCCAAGCATTACCAGGCGCCCGACGCGGTCAAGATCCTGTCCACGCGCACCGTGCGGATCGGCGACGGCCGCCCCGCCAGTGGGGCGGGTGGCCAAAACAGTGCAAAATAGCGGTTTTGGGCGCGGCCTTCGCCGCGCCGCTTTCGTCGTACCGGCCTGAGGCCGCCGACCTGACATAAGGAAGATCCAATGTTGCGGGCTCTGTGTTTTGCCGCCGCGTTCGTCGCGCCGCTGTCGGCGCACGCTTTCACGGCCGGTGATCTCGACAAGCTCTGTGCGAAGACCGACGTGAAGTCGCGCGCCTCGTGCGGCGCGTATATCGAGGGCGCCGCCGACGGCGTGTACAACACGATCGACGCGATCGGCGGCACCACCGGGCCGCGCGTCGGCCAGTACTTCTGCCTGCCGCCCGACATCAAGGCGCAGCAGATGACGGACGCGGTGCGCAAGTACGTCGCCGAGAACCCGAAGATCGTCGACTACAACGCCAGCACGGCCGTCTCGCTCGGGCTCGGCAAGGCGTTTCCCTGCCGCAACGGCAATTGAGGCTCGAGGCCGCCGCGCCCGAGCTGAACTGAAGGCGAGGGCAGCTCCCGGCCCTTTGTCCTGTTCCAAGCAACCCCGGCGGAAGCGGGATCCGCGGATCCCGCCGCCCCCGCCCCAGACGACGACTCCCGCGCGATGACGATGACCATCGATCAACTCGCGGCCATCGCCGATGCGCCGCTCCACTCCTGGCCCGGCACGCTGTTCGTTGCCGCGCTCCTGCTGGCCGTCGTGACCGGCATCCACTGGCTCGGCGCGCGGATCCTGATCCCGCTGGCGCGCCCCTATCCCTTCATGAGCGTGATCGTGCGCTATATCGACCGGCCCGCGCTCGCGGTGCTGGCCTTCCTGGCGCTCGAATTCCTGTCCCTGCAGGTGGCCGACGAACTGAGCCACGCCGGCGGCCTGCGCACGCTCGCGGCGGTCGGCCTGATCATCGCGCTGACCTGGTTGCTGATGCGCCTGGCGGCGGCGGTCGGCGAGGCGATCGTGCAGGCCAACCCGGTCGACCGGCCCAACAACCTGGAGGCGCGCCGCATCCACACCCAGGCGCGCGTGCTGGCGCGCTCGGCGATGGTGGTGGTGGTGATCATCGGCACCGGCGCCGCGCTGATGGCCTTCCCCAATGTCCGGCAGATCGGCGCGAGCCTGCTGGCCTCGGCCGGCGTGGCCGGGCTGGTGGCCGGTATCGCCGCGCGGCCGGTGCTCGGCAACCTGATCGCCGGCCTGCAGATCGGCATCTCGCAGCCGATCCGGCTCGACGACGTGGTGGTGATCCAGGGCGAGTGGGGCCGGATCGAGGAAATCACTGGCACCTATGTTTCCGTGCGGCTGTGGGACCAGCGCCGGCTGGTGGTGCCGCTGCAATGGTTCATCGAGAATCCGTTCCAGAACTGGACCCGCAACAGCGCCGAGATCATCGGCACGGTGTTCCTGTTCGTCGACTACCGCACGCCGCTGGAGCCGCTGCGCAACGAGCTGTCGCGCATCGTCAGCGCCGCGCCCGAATGGGACGGCCGGGTGCAGGTGCTGCAGGTGACCGACGCCACCGAGCGCTCGATCCAGTTGCGCGCGCTGGTCAGCGCGCCCGATTCCTCGCTGGCCTGGGACCTGCGCTGCCGCGTGCGCGAGGGGCTGATCGCCTTCCTGCAGGCCAATTACCCGGACAGCCTGCCGCGCGGCCGGATGGAGCTGGCCACGCCGGACCAGGGGCGCGAGCCGGTGCTGCCTTCGTGGATGCCGCACGAGCCGGCGGCCAGCACGGCCGCCAACACGGCGGCCGATCCGACCGCCGCCGAGGCGCCCGCGCCCGAGGTGGTGCGCTGAGCGCCGCCGCCGGGTCCTTCCTCCTTCGCCGAGCGAGCCCCGCATGACCGATCCGAAGCCGGGCGCCGGCCCCTCGATGCCGCCGCTGACCGCGCTGGCGGTCGCCAACTACCGCTCGCTGCGCGACTTCATCGTGCCGCTGGCCGGGCTCAACGTGGTGACGGGACCGAACGGCAGCGGCAAGTCCAGCGTCTACCGCGCGCTGCGCCTGCTGGCCGATACCGCCCAGGGGCGCGCGATTCCCTCGCTGGCGCGCGAGGGCGGCCTGGCCTCGACCCTGTGGGCGGGCCCCGAGCGCTTCTCGCGCGCGATGCTGGCGGGCGAGGTGCCGGTCCAGCCGCTGGCGCGCAAGGATCCCGTCTCGCTCAAGCTCGGCTTCGCCTGCGAGGATTTCGGCTACGCCATCGACCTGGGCCTGCCGATCGTTTCCCATTCGGCCTTCGGCCTCGATCCGGTGATCAAGCGCGAATGCCTGTGGAGCGGCGCCATGCTGCGGCCCTCGACGCTGCTGGTCGAGCGGCACGGCGCGCAGATCCGCACCCGCGACGCGGCCGGCGACTGGCGCAGCGTGCCGCAGCCGGTCGCCTCGTTCGACAGCATGCTGACCGAATTCGTCGATCCTTCCGGCGCGCCCGAGATGATCGCGATGCGCGATCGGATCCGCTCCTGGCGCTTCTACGACCATTTCCGCACCGATGCCGGCGCGCCGGCTCGCCAGGCGCAGGTCGGCACGCACACGCCGGTGCTGGCCGACGACGGCGCCGACCTGGCCGCCGCGCTGCAGACGATCCGCGAGATCGGCGACGCCGAGGCGCTCGACTCGACCATCGACGACGCCTTCCCGGGCGCGCGCCTGGCCGTCGAGACCGGCGGGCGCGGCCGCTTCGAGGTGACGATGCAGCAGCCGGGGCTGCTGCGCGCGCTCGGCGTGGCGGAGCTCTCGGACGGCACGCTGCGCTACCTGCTGCTGGCCGCCGCGCTGCTGACACCGCGCCCGCCGGCCCTGCTGGTGCTCAACGAACCGGAAACCAGCCTGCATCCGGACCTGCTGCCGGCGCTGGGGCGCCTGATTGCCCGCGCGGCGGGGCGCTCGCAGGTGATCGTGGTCTCGCATGCGGCGCGCCTGGTTTCCACCCTGGAGCGCGAGGCCGGCAGCCTGTCGCTGGTGCTCGACAAGCGGCTCGGCGAGACGCGCGTCGACGACGAGCAGCTCGACCGGCCGGCCTGGAAATGGCCCGCGCGCTGAGCGGAAACGGCCTGGGCGAGGCGGGGAGGCAAGCCATGTTGCGACGCGGTAAGTCTTGCCGAAATCGAATGTATCCGCGCTGTAACAAGGTCCAGAAAATGCAATCTCCCTGCCACCCCCGGGGCGGATCGCGAATAATGTCGGATTAGCGGTAGCGCGGCTTTGTGCCGCGGCCCATGGGCGTTCCTGGAGAACATAACGATGAAGATTGCTCAGATCGCGCCTCTGACGGAATCGGTGCCGCCGAAGCTCTACGGCGGCACCGAGCGTGTCGTGTCCTACATCACCGAGGCGCTGGTCGACCTGGGGCACGACGTGACGCTGTTCGCGAGCGGGGACTCGCACACCAAGGCCAAGCTCGACGCGGTATGGCCGCGCGCGATGCGCCTGGACGTGTCGATCCGCGATCGCGTGGCGCCGCACATGCTGCTGATGGAGCGCGTGGCGCGCCGCGCCGCCGAGTTCGACGTGCTGCATTTCCACATGGACTACTACTCGTTCTCGGTATTCCAGCGCCAGCCCACGCCGTTCCTCACCACGCTGCACGGGCGCCTGGACCTGCTCGAGCAGCAGCCGGTGTTCGACCTGTTCAATACCGCGCCGGTGGTCTCGATCTCGAATTCGCAGCGCCAACCGCTGCCGCGCGCCAACTGGCTGACCACGGTGCTGCACGGCCTGCCCGACACGCTCTACACGCCGCAGCCGGTGGAGCAGCGCTACCTCGCCTTCCTGGGCCGGATCTCGCCGGAAAAGCGTGTCGATCGCGCGATCCGGATTGCCGAGCGCTGCGGCTTGCCGATCCGCATCGCCGCCAAGATCGACGCGGCCGACGAGGAGTATTTCGAGCGCCGCATCAAGCCGCTGTTCGCGCTGCCGCATGTGGAATTCATCGGCGAGATCGCCGACGAGCAGAAGGCCGAATTCCTGTCCGGCGCGCATGCGCTGCTGTTCCCGATCGACTGGCCCGAGCCCTTCGGCCTGGTGATGATCGAGGCGATGGCCTGCGGCACGCCGGTGATCGGCTTCAATCGCGGCGCGGTGCCCGAGGTGATCGAGGAGGGGTTGACGGGCTTCATCGTGGAGGACGAGATCGGCGCGGTGGCGGCCGTGAACCGCCTCTCGACGCTCTCGCGCACGCGCGTGCGGCAGCGCTTCGAGGAGCGCTTCACCTCGCGGCGCATGGCCCAGCAGTATGTCGATGTCTACCAGGCGCTGATCCGCGCGCAGAAGCGCTCGCGCTTCAAGGTCATCGATTCGGCCACCTGAGGATTCGATCCGGCCGCCGCATGGCAAAAAGGCGCCTCTCGCGAGGCGCCTTTTTCATGTCCGCGGTTGCGCGGCCCTGGCAGAGGCCGCGCGGCCTTGCTGCCTGTCTTACAGGTCCAGCTTGGTGACCTTGGTGCCGTTGATCGACACGTCGCCCATCAGGCCGGCGTTGGTCAGCACGATCACCTCGACCGGCGCGGTGGCCGTGTTCGAATCGATCGCGCCGTTCGCGCCCATCTTCACCAGCGCGACCGAGGCGTCGGCGCCGGCCGACCAGCCGTTGGTGGCGCGGAACTTGTCGAGCGCGTCCTGCGTCATGAACAGGAACACCACGGCCTTCGATTGCGCGCCGGCCTGCAGGCCGACCGACAGCGAGGAGGTGTTGAAGTAGCCGACCGTGCTGCCGCCCACGCGCAGCGCGCCGTTGCCGGTCTGCGCGCCGACGATGAAGCCGGCCTGCAGCACGCTCGGGAACACCAGGATGCCGCGCGACTTGGCGGCCAGCTCACGCGAGCCCGGCACGGTCGAATAGAGGCGCGAGAGCGTGGCGTTCACGCTGGCGTCGATCGCCTGGCGCTTCGATGCGTTGGTCGACGCGCTGTCGGGCTTGTCCGGCGTGGTGGTGCAGCCGGTGAGCGCGAGGCTGCCGACGATCAGCGCGGCGGCGGCTTTCAACACGAGATTGCGTTTTTGCATCGTTTTTCTCCTTCTCCATCAGGTGTGGTCTTGAGGGTCGTCCCGCCAAAACTGGGCAATGCGTCGGGAGTTATATCACAGCGATCTGCGACTTTTTTCGGCATTTAAGTAAAAAAGCGTCAAATCGTTGAAATTCTTTAAATTGCCATTTTCCGAATTGAATCAGTGAATTCCGATTGCTTGTAAAGAGGCTCGGGAAGGGCCTGCCACGGGCCTTCACGGCGGGCGGCGCGAGGATTTCGGCGGCCGGCGTTTGAATGCGCCGCAACATGGGGCGTGCTTAATGCGCGGCCGCGGGGGGATCGACGGGCGGCGCCGGGGCGCGGCCCAGCGCGCGCCGCAACAGGCCGACCAGCGCGCCGCAGGCGAACAGCAGCGCGGCCGGTGCCACCCAGTAGCCGATCAGCGCATGCAGCAGGTAGATGGCCAGCGTATGGCGTCGCATCGCGTAGTCGGCCTGCGCGTCCTGCCGGCGCGCGGCATTGGCGGCCAGCACCTCGGCCGGGCAGCCGGCCGCGCGGGCGTCATCGGGCGTGCCGCGGCAACGCGTGGCGAGGCCGGCGGCCTGCTGCGCATCGCCGAGCTGCCAGGTGTCGAGCGCGCGTTCGAGTTCGGCGCGGTTGTAGGCCGATTCGTCCTGGATCTCGCGCACCGCGACGATCGCGACCGGCACGGCCCAGAACACCACCACGATCAACCAGCGACGGATCCAGCGACGACGTCTGCTCGTGCTTGCCATGCTTGTCTCCAGGCTTGCCCGTTCGATGCGCGGGCGTGGCGGGATGGGCGACGCGGGGGCCGGGGGGAAGCCGGCACGGCGGGGCCGCTTGGCGCTCATCCATCATAGGAGAAAATCGAGCCGGCGACGGTGCCGGCCGGGCAGGTCGGCTTGGCGGACGCGCGACGGCGTGCCCCAAAGAAAAATGCCGCGCCTGCGAGCAGCAGGGCGCGGCATCGTGGTGCGGGCGGTGGAGCGTCAGGCCGCCGGCTGGTTCGACAGGCAGCTCTTCATGAAGGCCTTGCGATCGTCGCCCTTCTTGCCCGTCGCCTGCGTGTTGCAGGCCTTCATCTTGTCCTGTTGCGACATCTTGCCGGCCGGCTTGGCGGACAGGCAGTCCTTCATGAAGGCCTTGCGCTCGTCGCCGGACTTGCCGGCTGCCTGCGCGTTGCAGGCCTTCATCTTGTCCTGCTGGCTGTTCGCGGCGAAGGCGGGTGAAGCCAGCATGCCGCCGAGCAGCAGCACGGCCATCAGCGATCGGATTTTCATTGGACACTCCCGTTGGGTAATTGGCCCTGTCGTTGACACCTTGCGACGCGCGGCTGCGACGATCGCCGGGCCATTATGGCAAATCGTCTCGAAAACACCAGAACTACCTCCGCACTAACGCGCGGGGCGGCCGGGGCGTTGACGCGGGCCGCCTGCCGAAGTCGGCGCGCCCGAGCGTGGCCGGCGGCGATTCAGTGCGATTACAATCGCGGCCATGACACATACGACTTCGCTCCCCACCTCCCCGGCCGCGCCGGCCACGCTGCCTCGCATCGCGGTCCTGGCCACCGGCGGCACCATCGCCGGCGCCGCGCCCGATGCCACCAACACCGCCGGCTACCAGGCGGGCGCCCTGGGCCTCGCCTCGCTGCTCGACGCCGTGCCGGCGCTGGCGCGCGTCGCGCAGATCGAGGGCGAGCAGGTGGCCAGCATCGACAGCAAGGATCTCGAGCCGGCGCTGTGGGCCACCCTGGTGCAGCGCATCGAGGCGCTGGCCGCCGATCCGCGCATCGACGGCATCGTGATCACGCACGGCACCGACACGCTGGAGGAAACCGCCGCGCTGCTGCATCTGTGCGTGGCGACCCCCAAGCCGGTGGTGATCACGGCGGCGATGCGCCCGGCCACCGCGCTCTCGCCGGACGGCCCGCTGAACCTGCTGAATGCGGTGACGGTCGCGGCCAGCGCGGCTGCGCGCGGCCGCGGCGTGCTGGTCGCGTTCAACAACAAGATCCACGCCGCGCGCGACGTGGTGAAGACCAGCACCTATGCCGTCGACGCGTTCCAGTCGCCCGAGATAGGCGTGCTCGGCTGGGTGCAGGACGGCCGCGTGGAGTTCGCGCGCGGCATCGTGCGCGATGCGGCCAGCGCGCCGCGCTTCAGCATCGGCGCCTGGCCGGCGGTGGAGATCGTCAGCAGCTACGCGGGGGCTTCGCGCATCGGCGTCGACGCGCTGGTGGCCGCCGGCGTGAAGGGCATCGTGGTGGCCGGCACCGGCAACGGTTCGATCCATGCCACGCTGCAGGCCGCGCTGCTGGAGGCGGCACATCGTGGTGTGGCGGTGGTGCGCGCCTCGCGCGTCGGCTCGGGCCACGTGATGCGCAACGGCGCGGCCAACGACGAGGCGCTCGGCTTCGTCAGCGCCGGCTCGCTGAACCCGTTCAAGGCGCGCGTGCTGCTGATGCTGGCGCTGGCGGCCGGCATCGACGACGCGGCGCGCCTGCAGGCGGCCTTCGATACGTATTGAGACCGGGCGCGGCTTCGTCGCGAAAAGCAAACGGGCCGCTCGGCCCGTTTTTTCATGATGCGTAGGGAGATCAGGCAGGGGCGGCGCGTGCCGCCCGCTTGCTACGGACTGCTTGAGGATGCGGATCCGACAGGCGGACACCCGACGACGACGTCTGACCGACCAAGGCTTCCCCGGCGTCGCCGGGTGCCGCTGCGGACCCCACCAGCCGCTCTCAGCCCAGAGCGGCCTTCAAACCGCCCGCCGGATCGCTGGATCCGGCGGGCGCCCCACGGTTCGGGCGGCGTGGCCGCCCGTGTCTCGCGCCTGCCTCGGGATTGTCCCCGGCGCTTCTCTTCGGCTTATTTCGCCTCGGCGATCTCGAGGTTCGACATGATCTCGAGCGCGCGCACGATCGCCGAGTGATCCCAGGCCTTGCCGCCATGCGCGGCGCACACGCTGAACAACTGCTGGGCGCTGGCCGTGTGCGGCAGCGCCAGGCCGAGGCGGCGCGCGCCGTCGAGCGCGAGGTTCAGGTCCTTCTGGTGCAGTTCGATGCGAAAGCCGGGGTCGAAGGTGCGCTTGGTCATCCGTTCGCCGTGCAGCTCCAGGATCCGCGAGGCCGCGAAGCCGCCCATCAGGGCGCGGCGCACGCGTTCCGGATCGGCGCCCGAGCGCGCCGCGAACAGCAGCGCCTCGGCCACCGCCTCCAGGTTCAGCGCGACGATGATCTGGTTGGCGACCTTGGTGGTCTGGCCCGCGCCGTTGTCGCCGACCAGCGAGACATTCCTGCCCATCGCCTCGAACAGCGGCCGGGCGCGCTCGAAGGCTTGCTCCGGGCCGCCGACCATGATGGTCAGCGTCGCGTCGCGCGCGCCCACCTCGCCGCCCGAGACGGGCGCATCGAGGTAGTCGCAGCCGAGCGCGTTGATCTGCCGGGCGAATTCCTGCGTGTCGAGCGGCGAGATCGAGCTCATGTCGATCACCAGTTTGCCGGCCGTCAGCCCCTTGGCCACGCCGTCCTCGGCGAACAGCACGTTGCGCACGTCGGGCGTGTCCGGAACCATCGAGATGATGATCTCGGCGCTGTCGGCCACCGCGCTCGAATTGGCCACCACGCGGGTGCGCTCGCGCAGGTCGTCGGGGATCGGGAAGGCGCCGTTGACCACCAGCGAGTGGCCGGCCTTCAGCAGGTTGCGGGCCATGTGCGAGCCCATGATGCCGAGGCCGATGAAACCGATCGTTGCCATGTGTGGATGTCTCCTGAATGAGGGGTGGGTGGGGCTCAGGCGTATTCGGCGCTGCGCTGCTTGGCCTCGCGCAGCCAGCCGAGGCCTTCGCGCGTGCCCTTGAGCGGCTTGTACTCGCAGCCGACGTAGCCGTCGTAGCCGAGTTCGTCGAGCAGCGCGAACAGGTAGTCGTAGCGGATCTCGCCGGTGCCGGGCTCGTGGCGGCCCGGGTTGTCGGCGAGCTGGACGTGCGCGATCGACGGCAGGTTCGCGCGCAGCGTGGCCGCGAGCTCGCCCTCCATGCGCTGCATGTGATAGATGTCGTACTGCAGGAACAGGTTGTCGGAGCCCACCGCGCGGATCACGTCGAGCGCCTCCGACGAGCGGTTCAGCGCGAACCCCGGGATGTCGAAATGGTTGCAGGGCTCCACCAGCAGGCGGATGCCTTCCTGCTGCAACGCGCGTGCGGCGAAACGCAGGTTCTCGACGATCGTCACCAGGGTGGTGTCGCGCGGCGCGCTGGCCGAGGGGATGCCCACCAGGCAGTTCAGCTGCGGCACCTGCAAGGCCTTCGCGTAGTCGATCGCGCGGCCCACGCCGTCCTCGAATTCGGCGCGGCGATCAGGCAGGCAGGCGATGCCGCGCTCGCCCTGTTCCCAGTTGCCGGCCGGCAGGTTGTGCAGCACCAGCTTGAGCCGGTTGGCGGCGAGCCGCTCGGCCAGCTCGGCCTTGTCGTAGGGATAGGGGAACAGGAACTCGACGGCGTCGAAGCCGGCCTCGGCGGCCGCCTGGAAGCGGTCGGGGAAGGGCAGCTCGGTAAACAGCATGGTCAGGTTGGCGGCGAATTTCGGCATGGCGATGGAATCCGGTCGGTCAGCTGGGTTGGGGAAGCGGGTGCGCGGCGCGGGCTGGATCAGCCCGCCGCGCGCCCCGGGGCACGCTCAGTCGAGCAGCGTGATCGCGGTCGGCGCATGTTCGGCGCGTTCGGCCAGCGGCTCGAACTCGTTGATCGCGTCGATCTCGGCGCCCATCGCGATATTGGTGACGCGCTCCAGGATCACCTCGACCACCACCGGCACGCCGAACTCGGCGAGCAACTGCTTGGCCTGCTCGAAGGCCGGCGCGATCTGCTCGGGCTTCGACACGCGCAGCGCCTTGCAGCCGAGGCCCTCGGCCACCGCGACGTGGTCGACGCCGTAGCTGCCGAGCTCGGGCGCGTTGACGTTCTCGAAGGCGAGCTGCACGCAGTAGTCCATGTCGAAGGCGCGCTGCGCCTGGCGGATCAGCCCGAGGTAGGCGTTGTTGACCACCACGTGCACGTAGGGCAGCTTGAACTGCGCGCCCACCGCCAGCTCCTCGATCAGGAACTGGAAGTCGTAGTCGCCCGAGAGCGCCACGATCGGGCGCGACGGGTCGGCCGCGCGCACGCCCAGCGCGGCGGGGATGGTCCAGCCCAGCGGCCCGGCCTGGCCGCAGTTGATCCAGTTGCGTGCCTGGTACACATGCAGGAACTGCGCGCCGGCGATCTGCGACAGGCCGATGGTGCTGACGTAGCAGGTGTCGCGGCCGAAGGCCTTGTTCATCTCCTCGTAGACGCGCTGCGGCTTGACCGGCACCTCGTCGAAGTGGGTCTTGCGCTGCAGCGTGCGCTTGCGTTCCTGGCACTCGGCCACCCAGGCGTCGCGCGCCGGCAGCTTGCCGGCCGCCTTCCATTCGCGGGCCACCTCGATGAACAGCTCGAGCGCGGCCTTCGCATCCGAGACGATGCCGAGATCGGGGCCGAACACGCGGCCGATCTGGGTCGGCTCGATATCGACGTGCACGAACTTGCGGCCCTTGGTGTAGACCTCGACGCTGCCGGTATGACGGTTGGCCCAGCGGTTGCCGATGCCGAGCACGAAGTCCGAGGCGAGCAGGGTGGCGTTGCCGTAGCGATGCGAGGTTTGCAGGCCGACCATGCCGGCCATCAGCGGATGGTCGTCGGGAATCGCGCCCCAGGACATCAGGGTCGGGATCACCGGCACGCCGACCGTCTCGGCGAACTCGACCAGCAGGTCCTCCGCCACCGCGTTCAGCACCCCGCCGCCGGACACGATCAGCGGCCGCTCGGCCGCCGCCAGCATCGCGATCGCGGCCTCGGCCTGCTTGCGGCTGGCCTTGGGCTTGTAGACCGGCAGCGGCTCGTAGGTGTCGATGTCGAACTCGATCTCGGCCAGTTGCACGTCGATCGGCAGGTCGACCAGCACCGGGCCCGGGCGGCCCGAGCGCATCAGGTGGAAGGCCTGCTGGAACACGCGCGGCACCAGGGCCGGCTCGCGCACCGTGACCGCCCACTTGGTGACCGGCTTGGCGATCGATTCGATGTCGACCGCCTGGAAGTCTTCCTTGTAGAGCCGCGCGCGCGGCGCCTGGCCGGTGATCGCGAGGATCGGGATCGAATCGGCCCAGGCCGAGTAGAGGCCGGTGATCATGTCGGTGCCGGCCGGCCCCGAGGTGCCGATGCACACGCCGATATTGCCGGGCGCGGCGCGCGTGTAGCCCTCGGCCATGTGCGAGGCGCCTTCCACGTGGCGCGCCAGCACATGGCCGATCGCGCCCGAGCGGCGCAGCGCCGAGTAGAACGGGTTGATGGCGGCACCGGGAACGCCGAAGGCGGTCTGGATGCCTTCCTTCTCGAGCACCAGGACGGCGGCGTCGACGGCTCTCATCTTGGCCATGCATGTCTCCTTGGGAATGGCGGATCAGGTAGTCGGAGACACTTTATGGTTACGTGAAAGCTTTGATAAGATCGGCTCTCGTCGCTTATTTCGAAACTAAAAGTATCGAATTGCGGCTGCGTCCAGGCGCGGCGGCGCTTCGAGGCACAAGGAGGCAGGCAGGCGCATGGACCGCTTCAAGCAGATCGAAACCTTCGTGAAGGTGGCCGATGCCGGCAGCCTGGCCGCGGCGGCGCTGGAGGAGGGCGTCTCGCCGGTGGTGCTGGGCCGGCGCATCGACGCGCTGGAAAAGCGCCTGGGCGTCAAGCTGATGTACCGCTCGACGCGGCGGCTGGTGGTCAGCGAGGAGGGCGCGGCCTTCCTGGAGCGCTGCCGCGGCCTGCTGGGCGACTGGGACCAGGCCGAGAACGAGCTGGCGGCCGGGCGCCGCGCCGTCAACGGGCACCTGATCGTGTCGGCGCCGGCCGCCTTCGGCCGCAAGCACGTCGCGCCGCTCGCGCCGGAGTTCATCGCCGACAAGCCGGACCTGCAACTGTCCTTCAACCTGACCGACCGCGTGGTCGACCTGGTGCGCGAGGGTTACGACCTGTCGATCCGGATCGGCGGCGCGGTCGACCCGAACTTCGTGGCGGTCAAGCTGGCCACCAATCGCCGCGTGGTGTGCGGCACGCCCGAGTATTTTCGCCGCCATGGCCGCCCGAAGTCGCTCGACGACCTGCTGCGCCACAACTGCCTGGCCTTCAACCTGCAAGGGGGCCAGAACCGCGGCTGGTATTTCCGGCGCAACGGCAAGCTGGCGACGATCCGCGTGGCCGGCAATCTCGACTGCAACGACGGCGAGCTGCTGCACCGCTGGGCCTCGGAAGGGCGCGGGCTGGGCTGGCGCTCGACCTGGGAGATCGCGCGCCAGCTCGAGACTGGCGAGCTGGAGACGGTGCTCGACGAATTCGCGCTGCCGGACTACGACATCCTCGCGGTCTACCCGCAGCAGCGCTACGTCCCGGCCCGCGTGCGCTACTTCATCGACTACCTGCGCGAGGTCTATGCGCGGCCCGGCTACTGGGGCGGCACGCCCTGAGGCGGCGGTTCGGGGCCGGATCGGCGGGCCCGCGCGGCGCGCCTGCGGCGGCCCGATAGCGGACCAGAAGCGGGCCAGAAGCGGGTCAGGAGGGAGACAGGAGCCTCAAGTCGTTGAAAACACGGCCGATTCGCGCCACGAAAGCAGGGAAACCATTGCGTGCGCCCCTCATTCGGGTTATGATCCTCGGCTTCTCACTTGCCACACCGGTTCCGACGCCCGGGTGGCTTCAATCCACAAGGAGTGTGTATGCGTCATTACGAAATCGTCTTTATCGTGCACCCCGATCAGAGCGAGCAAGTGCCCGCCATGATCGAGCGTTACAAGTCCACGATCACCACGCGCGGCGGCCAGATCCACCGCGTCGAGGACTGGGGCCGTCGTCAACTGGCCTACATGATCGAGAAACTCGCCAAGGCTCACTACGTCTGCCTGAACATCGAGTGCGACCAGGCTACGCTCGACGAACTCGAACACGCGTTCAAGTTCAACGACGCGGTGCTGCGTCACCTCATCGTCAAGATGAAGAAGGCCGAAACCGGCCCGTCGCCGATGATGAAGGAAGTTCAGCGCGAAGAAGCCAAGAAGGCGGCTGCTGCCCAGCCGACCGAAGCGCAGGCTTAAGACTCACAAGGTCAAGCCACCAAGGATCGCGTCAACCCCGTGAACAGGCTGCAACTGACGGCAAGCGTCGTCGAGCGACAGGCGGTGCGCTACACCCCCGCCGGCGTTCCGATCGCGAGCTGCACCCTGCAACACCGCACGGAGGTCGTCGAGGCAGGCATCCGCCGACAGGTCGAAATGACGATCGAGGCGATGGCGGCCGGCGAGGCCAGCGGCAAGCTGGAAGCCTGCGAGATGGGCGTCGAGACGCTCTTCAGCGGTTTCCTGGCGAAAAAGAGCCGCAACGCGCGAACCCTGGTGTTTCACATCACAGCATTGCAGGACATAGGAAAGGACTGAATCATGCCCCGTCCCACTGGCAAGAAATTCGACAAGCGTCGTCAGCAACAAAACCCGCTCTTCAAGCGCAAGAAGTTCTGCCGCTTCACGGCAGCCGGCGTCGAGCAGATCGACTACAAGGACACGGAAACGCTGAAGGACTTCATCGGCGAAAACGGCAAGATCACGCCGGCGCGTCTGACGGGTACCAAGGCGCACTACCAGCGCCAGCTCGACACGGCAATCAAGCGTGCGCGTTTCCTCGCGCTGCTGCCGTACACGGATCAGCACAAGGCCTAAGGCCAGCGACGCAATAAGGAGAATTCGAATGCAAATCATTCTGTTGGAAAAAGTCGCGAACCTGGGCAACCTCGGCGACATCGTCAAGGTCAAGGACGGCTACGCACGCAACTTCCTGATCCCGAATCGCAAGGCTCGCCGCGCGACCAAGGACGCGATCGCTGAATTCGAAGTCCGCCGCGCGGAACTCGAGAAGGTCGCCGCCGAGAAGCTGGCCGCCTCGCAGGCAGTCGGCGAGAAGCTGGCTGGCCAGTCGTTCGAGATCACGCAGAAGTCGGGCGTCGACGGCCGTCTGTTCGGCTCGGTGACGAACGGCGACATCGCCGAACTGCTGAAGAAGGCAGGCTACGACGTCGAGAAGGCGCAAGTGCGCCTGCCGGAAGGCCCGCTGAAGATGATCGGCGAGCACGGCGTGCAAGTCGCGCTGCACACGGACGTCGTCGTCGACGTCACGATCAACGTGATCGGCGACCACGCCTAAGCGTCACGTTGTTCAGGCGCGGGCAGCCTCCATCGCCCCGCGCCGCGAAAGGGCAGGGTCCGGGAAACCGGCCCTGCCTTTTTTGTTTTCCGCCGCATTTCATCCGCCTGACGCTGGCGCCCCCCCTCGCATTTCGCGATAATCCCAAGCCATGAACGCGCCGCAAGATCCCCAACTCGAATCGCTGAAAGTCCCGCCGCACTCGGTCGAGGCCGAGCAATCGGTGCTGGGCGGCCTCCTGCTCGACAACGCAGCCTGGGACCGCATCGCCGACTTTCTGTCCCAACAGGATTTCTACCGCTACGACCACCGGCTGATCTACGAGCACATCGGCCGGCTGATCGCCGGCACGCGCCCGGCCGACGTGGTGACCGTCTACGAGGCGCTGGTCACGGCCGGCAAGGCCGACGACGTGGGCGGTCTGGCCTACCTGAACGCGCTGGCGCAGAACACGCCGAGCGCGGCCAACATCCGCCGCTACGCGGAAATCGTGCGCGACCGCGCGGTGCTGCGCCGGCTGGTGTCGGTGGCCGACGAGATTTCGGCCGACGCCTTCAATCCGCAGGGCAAGGAAGTCCGCCAGTTGCTGGACGAGGCCGAGTCGAAGGTGTTCTCGATCGCCGAGGACGGCGCGCGCGGCACCCAGGGCTTCCTCGAGATCGGGCCGCTGCTGACCCAGGTGGTGGAGCGGATCGACACGCTGTATCACACGGCCAATCCGAGCGACGTGACCGGCACGCCGACCGGCTTTGTCGACCTGGACCGGATGACCTCGGGGATGCATGGCGGGGAATTGATCATCGTGGCCGGCCGGCCGTCGATGGGCAAGGCGCAGCCGCTCGATGCCCGCGTCAGGACCCTGACCGGCTGGAAGGCGATGGGCGAATTGCGGGTGGGCGACATGCTCGCCTCGATCGACGGCAGGCCCTCCTTCGTCACCGGCCGTTATCCGCAGGGCGAACGCCAGGTGCATCGCGTGCGCTTCTCCGACGGCCGCTCGACCGAGTGCTGCGACGAGCACCTCTGGCGCGTCCATTACCGCGGCTGGGACAAGCCGCGCGTGCTGAACACGGCCGAGATCCGCAGCCTGCTGACGCGCAAGCGCTATCGCAACCGGCTGTGGATCGACCTGCACGAAGGGGAATTCGGGCGCGCCGAGCCCTTGCCGGTCGATGGCTGGGTGCTGGGCGCCTTGCTCGGCGACGGCGCGCTGGGCGGCACGGCGGTGCGCTTCAGCGTGAAGGCCGAGGCGACCCTGGCGCGGATGCGCGAGCGCGTCGACGCCTGCCTCGAACTCGAGCACGGCGGTCAATACGATTGGCGCATCGAGCGCCGGGCAGCCGGCGGGGAGATCGAGCGGCCGCCCGTCAATCCGCTCAAGGAGGCGCTCGAGGCGCTGGGCCTGTGGGGCTGCGCGAGCCACGACAAGTTCATTCCGCGCGTCTACCTGGACGCCGAGAAATCGGTGCGCCTGGACCTGCTGCGCGGCCTGCTCGATACCGACGGCTGGGTCGAGTCCTCGGGCACGGTCCGTTATTCGACGGCGAGCCCGCAACTGGCGCGCGACGTCTGCGAACTGGCGCGCTCGCTCGGCGCCTGGTGCTCGATCAGCGAGAAGGCGACCGCCTATACCTGCCAGGGCGAGCGCCGCGACGGCGTGACGGCCTATGTCTGCACCATCAGCCACCCCGATCCGCAGAGCCTGTTCCTGTTCGAGGGCAAGCGCGAGCGACTGACGGCAGGTCGCACGCGGCACAAGATGCCGGTGATCGTCTCGATCGAGCCGACCCGCGTCACGCAAACGCAGTGCATCTCGGTCTCGCATCCGACCCGGCTGTATATCACCGACGACTACGTCGTCACGCACAACACCGCCTTCTCGATGAACATCGGCGAATATGTGGCCGTCGAATACGGCCTGCCGGTGGCGGTGTTCTCGATGGAAATGCCGGGCAGCCAGCTGGTGATGCGTATGCTCGGCTCGGTCGGGCGGCTCGACCAGCATCGCATGCGCACCGGGCGGCTGACCGACGAGGATTGGCCGAAGCTCACGCACGCGGTGCAGAAGATGAGCGAGGCGCAGCTCTTCATCGACGAGACCGGCGGCCTGAATCCGATGGAGTTGCGCTCGCGCGCGCGACGCCTGGCACGGCAATGCGGCAAGCTCGGCCTGATCGTGGTCGACTACCTGCAGCTGATGACGGGTTCCTCGCAGGGCGAGAACCGGGCCACGGAAATCTCCGAAATCTCGCGTTCGCTGAAGAGCCTGGCCAAGGAACTCGACGTGCCGGTGATCGCGCTCTCGCAGCTCAACCGCGGCCTGGAGCAGCGGCCCAACAAGCGCCCGGTGATGTCCGACTTGCGCGAATCGGGCGCAATCGAACAGGATGCGGACGTGATCCTGTTCATCTACCGCGACGAAGTGTACAACCCGGACAGCCCCGACAAGGGCACCGCCGAGATCATCATCGGCAAGCAGCGTAACGGCCCGATCGGCTCGGTTCGGCTCACGTTCCTGGGGCCTTACACGAAGTTCGACAATTTTGCCGGTTCGCAGCATTTCCAGAGCGACTAAGCCCCGCTTGTAAAGCCCTGGGCCGCGAAGCGTTGTATCTCGTCGCAGCCCAGGCGATCGCTTCATCCGTATTTCCGGGAAACGGTACAATGACGCCGCTTTTTATGACAGTCATTTGACAAACACCCGGAAAATTCATGTTCGGTCGATTCATGCCCACCGAGGGCAAGTTTTTCGAAATCTTCAATTCGCACGCGAACTTCATCGTGGCCGGCGGCCGCGAGCTCGAATTGCTGATCGACAATCTCGCCGATGCCGAGATCCACAAGCAGAAGGTCCAGTCCGCGGAGAAGTCCGCCGACAAGCTCACCCATGAAGCGATCGACCTGCTGCACAAGACCTTCATCACGCCGCTCGACCGCGACGAAATCCACAAGCTGATCACCACCATGGACGACATCCTCGACCTGATGGAGGACGTCGCCACGGCCGTGTCGCTGTACGACGTGCGTGCCGTCACGTCCGAGGCCAGCCAGCTCGCGCACATCGTGCTCGAATCGGCCCAGCACGTGCAGGCCGCCGTGGCGCTGCTGTCCGACATGAAGCAGTCGGCGCGGATCCTCAAGGCCTGCGAGGAAATCGATCGCTGGGAGTCGGAGGCGGACCGCGTGCTGCGCTCGGCCATGTCCAAGCTGTTCCGCGAGGAAAACGACGTCAAGAACCTGATCAAGCTGAAGGCGGTCTACGAGCTGCTCGAGGAGATCACCGACAAGTGCGAGGACGTCGCGAACATCATCGAAGGCATCGTGCTGGAAAACGCCTGAGCCCGACACGATGCATTCGATACAACTCGCCATCTGGGCCGTCGCGACGCTGGTCATGGTCGCGCTCGTGTTCGACTTCATGAACGGTTTCCACGACGCGGCGAACTCGATCGCCACCGTCGTGTCGACCGGCGTGCTGAAGCCGCAACAGGCCGTCGCCTTCGCCGCGATGTTCAACGTCATCGCCTATTTCGTGTTCCACCTGAAGGTCGCGCAGACGGTCGGCAAGGGCACCATCGATCCGTCCATCGTCGATCACTACGTGGTATTCGGCGCGCTGGTGGGCGCCATCGGCTGGAACATCATCACCTGGTACTACGGCATCCCCTCGAGCTCCTCGCACGCGCTGATCGGCGGCCTGGTGGGCGCGGCGGTGGCCAAGTCGGGCTGGGGCTCGCTGAACCTCGACGGGCTGATGAAGACGGTCGCCTTCATCTTCATCTCGCCGCTGCTCGGCTTCGTGCTCGGCTCGCTGTTCATGCTCGGCGTGTCCTGGCTGTATTTCCGCACACCGCCCAGCAAGGTCGACCGGCGCTTCCGGCGCCTGCAACTGGTGTCGGCCGGGCTCTACAGCCTGGGCCACGGCGGCAACGACGCGCAGAAGACCATCGGCATGATCTGGATGCTCCTGATCGCCACCGGCTACGCCTCGACCACGGCCGATGCGCCGCCGGTCTGGGTGATCGCCGCCTGCTACCTGTCGATGGGCCTGGGCACGCTGTTCGGCGGCTGGCGGATCGTGCGCACGATGGGGCAGAAGATCACCAAGCTCAAGCCGGTCGGCGGTTTCTGCGCCGAGCTGGGCGGCGCGCTGACGCTGTTCTCGGCGTCCTGGATGGGGATCCCGGTCTCCACCACGCATACCATCACCGGCGCGATCGTCGGGGTGGGCGCCACCCGCAAGCTCTCGGCCGTGCGCTGGGGCGTGGCCGGCAATATCGTCTGGGCCTGGGTGCTGACGATCCCGGCCTCGGCCCTGATCGCCGCGGCCGGCTGGTGGGTCGGGCACCGCGTGTTCTGATCCCGGCACGAGGCGGCATGCCGCCGCCTCGCTCCGCAAAAACGAAGCGCCGCGAGCCGAAAGGCCGCGGCGCTTCGTTTTGGGCGCGACGAAACGCGCGTGGCGCTCAGGACAGCGCGTCGAGCAGCGCGTACCAGGCGACGCCGGCGCTGATGTAGAGCCGCTGCAACGCGTGCAGCGGAATCGGCCGGATCGGCGCGGGCGCGAGCGGCAGCTCGGGCGCGCTGCCGTCGATCGCGTCGGCGAGATGGCGGCCCAGCGTGGTGGCCAACGCGATGCCGCGGCCGTTGTAGCCGAGCGCGATGGTCAGGCCCGGCGCCGGGCGATGCAGGTGCGGCAGGAAATCGCGGGTGATCGCGATCCGTCCCGCCCAGCGATAGTCGTAGCCGATGCCGCGCAACTGCGGAAACATCAGGGCCGCCGCGCGTTCGAGATGGGCCCAGTCGGCGGCGGCACCCGGTTCGCTGAACGGCCCGCGCCCGCCCATCAGCAGGCGGCCCGAGGCGTCCTTGCGGAAATACAGCAGCAGGCGCCGCGAATCGGAAGCCACCTCGCCGCCGGGCAGGATGCCGCGGCCGATCTCGTCGGGCAGCGGCGCGGTCGCGACGATGAAGCTGTTGGCCGCGATGATCGACTGCCGCAGCCCCGGCCACAGGCCGTCGGTATAACCATTGGTCGCGATCAGCACCTGGGCGGCGCGGATCGTCGCGCCCTGCGCGGTGCGCAGGCGCCAGCCGGCACCCTCGCGCTCGAGGCCGAGCACGGGCGTGCCGCCATGCAGGATCGCGCCGGCGCGCTGCGCGGCGCGGGCCAG
>NZ_VWWK01000394.1:0-1799 GCF_011753035.1 Burkholderia sp. Ax-1720
TGCGACGCCGGGCGCATCGGGCTCCACGGCCAGCGCGAGCCGGCCGCCGCTGAGCGATTGCAGGCTCTGCGCGCGCAGCGCGGCGGCCACCGGCAGGATGGCGCCGGCCTGCAGGGCGATCGTCAGCGCCAGATCCGGCAGCGCGTCGCTGAGCACCGCCGCCGCGATCCAGGGATCGGGCCGGCCCGGGCCTGCGCTCAGCAGCACGGCGGGACAGCCCGCCTGGGCCGCGGCGGCGGCGATCGCGATCCAGTCCTCGGCACACGCGGCATGTCGCTCGTCGTCGCGCAGCGGGGCATGCAGCAGCAGGCCCGCGCTCATGCCGCGCGCGAGGCGGGGCGCCAGCCCAGCGCCGGCGCGATGGTTTCGGCCAGCGTGCGCAGCCGCCGCAGTGACTGGTCCAGCGAGGAGCTCTCGGACTGCACCACAGGCAGGAAGTAGCTGGCGAACGGGAACAGCGCCGGGTCCGCGCGCAGGCTCTCGATCACCTCCTCGGGGTGGCCGTGGTGCACGTTCAGCAGGCGCAGGATCGCCTCGGGTTCGGTCACTCCCGGATGTCCCGTGGCGGCCAGCCAGGGGATGTGGCGCAGCACGTCGTCGGCGAGCTCGGCCAGCGCGGCACGCCGGTCGGCGGCGGGGAACACCGCGCGGACCACTCCCAGGCGCGGCGCGCGGGTAGTGGCGTCGGCGCGCTCGCGCCAGGCTGCCAGATAGGCCTGGGCCAGCGGCAACTGCACGCCGCGCGGATCGTGCACCGCCGTGCCGAGCAGCAGGCCGTTGCCGTGCACGGCCGCCAGGCGCGCGCCCTCGGCGCTCGAATGCGAGTGCCAGAGCCGCTCGCGCAGGCCGGCGGCCGGCGGCTGCAGCCGCAGCGTCGCCGCATCGGCGCCATCGTCGGCATGGCGCGCGGCCGATGCCAGCGGTGCGCCCGCGAGCGCCTGCTCGAGCCGCTCCAGGGACGCGGCGAAGCGCGCTTGGCGCGTGCCGACGTCGATGCCGAAGGCCGAGAACGCATCGAGGTTGGCACCGCCGCTGCCGAGTCCGAGCTGTACGCGTCCGCTCGACAGCACGTCGAGCACGGCCGCGTCCTCGGCGAGCCGCAACGGATCCTCGAGCGGCAGCGTGACGATGCCGGTGCCCAGTTCGATGCGGCGCGTGCGCTGGGCGATGGCCGCGAGCAGGACCAGCGGCGAGGGCAGCCGGCCGTATTCGGCGCGGAAGTGATGCTGGGCGACGAAACCGCCGTCGAAGCCGAGTTCCTCGGCGGCGACGAACAGCGTTTCGAGTTCGGCATAAACGCGCCGGGCATCGCCGGCGCCGTGCACGTGGGTCAGGAAGCCGAGGCGGAACGGGCGGCCAACGGGCTCGGCGCGATCGGCCGCGAGGGCCCGCGGCGCTGACGCCTGCGTGGATCGGGAGGTATCGGTCATGTCGGAAGTGTGTCGAGGTTGAACGAAGTGGCGGCCGGTTCGAGGTCCGCGGCGGCGGGTGCCCAGCCGAGCAAGGGGGCGATCTCGCGCGCCACCGACTCGATGCGGCGCAGCGCCTCGGCGAACGGCGTGCCGAAGGTCTGGACCTGTACCACCAGCTCGGTGATGCCGGCCAGCGCGGGATCGGCGCCTAGCGCCGCGGCAATCTCGTCGGGCGTGCCGCGCAGCACGCCGAGACGGTCGAGCAGGGCGGGCAGTTCGCCGGCTCGAGGCGGCGGCGTGCCGTTCGCCTCGGCCTGGCGTGCGGCGTAGCGCAGGATGTCGGGCGCGAGCGCGGCCTCGACTGCGGCGCGGTCGGCGCCGGGGACC
>NZ_VWWK01000395.1:0-1754 GCF_011753035.1 Burkholderia sp. Ax-1720
GGGCGCCGGCACCGCCTGGTGCTGGATCGCCGGCGCCGCCACCTCGGGCGGGTGCACCGGCACCTCGGGCGGCGGCACGAAGGGCACGGGCGGCGGTGGCAGTTTCGGCGCCGTCTTGACCACCGGCCTGGGTTTGGGCGGCGGCGGCGGGGGCGGGGGCGGCGCGAGCGTCACGATCACGCGCGTTTCGAGCGGCTTGCTGACCACCTTGGCGACCCGCGTGGCGAGCCCGTCGACCAGCGCCCAGATCAGCAGCACGTGCAGCAGCAGCACCAGGGCGATCCCGGCGTAACGGCGCAGCGGATGGCCGGGGCGGCGGCCGTACTGGCGCGGCGGCGCGGGCCGCGGCCCCCCGAGGGTTCCGGTACTCATGCCGCCCTCCCCGGCTCGACCGATCCCGCCGGCTCGACCGACGCGGCGAGCAGCGCGCGCAGCGCCTGCTCCACTTCGCGCGGACGCTCCAGCATCAGCTGATGGCCGCAATCCCGCAGCACCTCATGGCTGGCCCGCGGCAGCGCATCGGCCAGCGCCTGGCCGCCCGCCGCCGGCGTCAGCCCGTCGGCATCGCCCGACAGCACGACGATCGGCAAGGCGAGTTCCGCGAGCGCGGCGGCGTCGGGCCAGGGCGCATCGCGCACCATCGCCAGGAAGGTCGCCATCCGGTTGCGGCTCGCGATGCGCGACTCGTAGGCGATCAGCGCCGGATCCGCGCCGGGATGCCAGGCCAGCCGGCGAAAGCGCCGCGCGAACAGCGGCTTGAGCCATTCCAGCGCCCATCCCGGCAGACGCGGCGGCCGGCGCGGGACCGCCCGCGCCAGCTGGGTGCCGAGCAACAGCGCCGCATCCACCTCGCGCAGCCGGCCGCGCGAGGCCAGCCGTTCGAGCAGGGCCAGCGTGCTGCCGGTGCCGAGCGAATGCGCGACCAGCACGTTGCGCCGGCCGCGATAACGCTCGACGATCGCCAGGTAGTCGGCCAGCGTCTCGTCGCCGCGATAGGCGCCGAGCCGCGGATCGGGGCGCGGGCTGTCGCCGTGGCCGAGGAAATCCCAGGCCACCAAGGTGTAGCCGGCCGCGGCGAAGCTGCGCCAGAGATGCCGCCACTGGTTCTTGTTGCCGCCGCCGCCGTGCGCGAAGAACAGCACGGTATCGGCGTGCGCGCCGGCGGCCGGCCGGTGATGCGCGAGATTCAAGATGCGCCCCGGGCGGACCTGCACCGGCGTGCCGGCCACCGCGATCGGGTCGGTCCACGGGCTGCCCGGGCCCTGCCCGGTTTGCGGCTGGCTGCTCATGTCGGTTCCTCATCGAGAAAGGCGGCGCCGCCCGCCGCGACGAGCTCGGCGCCATGCGGTGCCGCGCGGGCCGGCAGCGCCGGGATCGCATCGAGCAGCTCGCGGGTATAGGGATGGCGCGGCGCGCCGAAGATCTGCGCGGTATCGCCGTATTCGACGACGCGCCCGGCACGCATCACGGCGATCCGGTCGCTGATCTGGGCGGCCACGCGCAGGTCGTGCGTGATGAACAGCATCGCCATCGCGCGCTGCCGCTGCAGCTCGGCCAGCAGCGCGAGGATGCGCGCCTGCACCGCGACGTCGAGCCCGGACACCATCTCGTCGGCCACCAGCACCGCCGGATCGAGCGCGAGCGCGCGCGCCAGGCTGATGCGCTGGCGCTGCCCGCCGGAGAATTCGTGCGGCCGGCGCGCCAGCGATTCGGGCGGCAGCCCGACCTGGGCCAGCAAGGCCGCCGCGAGCGCG
>NZ_VWWK01000396.1:0-1740 GCF_011753035.1 Burkholderia sp. Ax-1720
TGCCACGCCGGCGGTGGCGGCGGTCGGCAGCAGGCCCACCGCCGCGGTGGCGATGCCCATGCCGAGCACCGTCACCAGCAAGACGGCGCGCCGGCCCACGCGGTCGCCCAGCCGCCCCAGCACGATGCCGCCGATCGGCCGCATCAGGAAGGCGCTGCCGAAGATCGCCAGGATCGACAGCAGCGCGGCGGTGGGATTGTCGGCCGGGAAGAACAGCGGCCCGATCAGCGCGGCCATGTAGCCGTAGACGCCGAACTCGTAGTATTCGATCGCCGTGCCCGCGGCGGCCGCCAGCGCGGCCTTGCGCGCGATGGCGCGGGACGAGGCGGTGCTGGCGGCATCCGCCGCTGTGGCCTGGCGCTCTGCCATGCTTGCGTTCAACATCTGGACTCCTGAGGATTTGAGCCGGTGGGGTCGGCGTGGAAAAGCGAACACGGCGTCAGCCGGCGGCGGTGGCCGGCAGGCGCGCGCGCGGCGGGCGCACCGCGATGCCGGCCGCGTCGAGCGCGGCGCGGATGCGTTGCGCGAACAGCGCGGCGCCGGGCTGGTCGCCGTGGATGCAGAGCGTGTCGGCCTGGATCGGCACGGCCACGCCGTTCACCGAGGTGACCACGCCCTCGCGCAGCATCTCGAACACCTGCCGGATCGAGATCTCGATGTCGGTGATCAGCGCGCGCGGGTCGCTGCGCGGCGTGAGCGTGCCGTCGTCCTGGTAGGTGCGATCGGCGAATACCTCCTGCGCCACCGTCAGGCCGGCGTCGCGCGCGGCCTCCACCAGCGCCGAGCCGGCCAGGCCGTAGAAGATCAGGCCCGGGTCGACATCGCGCACCGCGGCGCACAGCGGCTCGGCGATCTCGCGGCGGCGCGCGGCCAGGTTGTACAGCGCACCGTGCGGCTTGACGTGCGAGAGCCGCGAGCCGGCCGCCTCGGCGAAGGCCTTCACGGCGCCGACCTGGTAGACGGTGATCTCGTAGAGTTCCTCGGCGCTCAGTTGCATCTCGCGGCGGCCGAAGCCGACCAGGTCGGGATAACCGGGATGCGCGCCGATCGCGGCGCCGGCCGCGCGCGCCGCCTTCACGGTGCGGGCGATGGTGCGCGGGTCGCCGGCGTGGAAGCCGCAGGCGATGTTGGCCGAGCTGACGTGCGGCAGCACGGCCGCGTCGTTGCCGAGCCGGTAGACGCCGAAGCTTTCGCCCAGGTCGCTGTTGAAGTCGAGTTCAGTGCGCATCGCGCCGCTCCCAGGTGTCGAAGCCGCGCGCCTGGTCCAGCGCCAGGCGCTGCGCCTCGGCCAGCTCAACCAGTTCGAAGGCGATCGATTCGCCCGGCAGGGTTTGCGCCAGGCGCGGCAGGTCCACCGAGCAGACCTGGGCGATCTTCGGGTAGCCGCCGGTGGTCTGGCGGTCGGCCATCAGCACGATCGGCTGGCCGTCGGGCGGCACCTGCACGGTGCCGCAGGACAGCGCCTCGGAGGCTGCCTCGAACGGTTCGAGCAGGCTCAGCGGCAGGCCTTCGAGCCGGTAGCCCATGCGGTCCGACTGCGGGCTCACGCGATACACGGTGTTGAGCAGGGCCGCCTGCGCGTGCGGCGTGAAGCGCGCCCATTCGCGGCCGGCGACGACGCGCAGCGGCTCACCCGCCGCGCGCAGCACGCCGGGCGCGAACACCTCGCCGTAGCCGGGGCGCTCGCGGAACGAGGGATAGCGCTCGCGCATCGCCAGCGTGTCGCCGCGGCGCAGCGCG
>NZ_VWWK01000397.1:0-1795 GCF_011753035.1 Burkholderia sp. Ax-1720
TGGCGGCCGGGGCTGTCGATGCGGCCGATATAGTCGATGCGGCCGCGCGGCCCGTGCTGCGTGACTGGGCCGTGCGCGGCTGGCCGTTGATGGTGCGGCGCCCGGGGCCCTGCGACGCGGCCCGTCCCGGCGTGCCGCTCGGCCTGCCGCTGCCGCCCTCGCTCGGCAAGCGGCGGATCGGCGTGAGCCTGGCGGCCGAGGCGATCGTCTCGATCGAGCGGCCGCCCGCGCTGGATTCGTTGCATGAAGTCGCGCCGCCCGCCTGGCGCGCCACGCTCGATGCGCTGGAGGCGATCACGCGCCGTCACCGGATCGTCTGCCGCGCGTTCGGCAGCCTGGCCTGGCAAGGGCTGACGGGCTTGCCTTATCTTTCCGCGAATTCCGATCTCGATCTGTTGTTCGAGCTGCCGCCCGGCTTCGATGCCGCCGGCGACGGCTTGGCGACGCTCGCCGCCATGCTGGATGACGTGGCCGCCTGCGAGGCCGGTGCGCCGATGCGCATCGACGGCGAGGTGATCCGCGTCGACGGCGCCGGCGCGAACTGGCGCGAACTGCAGGCGGGGCAGGACGAGGTGATGGTGAAGACCGCGACCGAAGTGCGGCTGCTCGCGCTGCGAGATTTCCTGGCGGGGGCCGCATGATGGGCCGCCCGCGCTTGCGCCTGCCCGCGCCCCGCCAGCCGGATCGGCCGGCCGAGGGGCCCGAGGCGATGATCGGCGCCTTCGCCGAGCGCTGCCTGCGGCTCGAGGTGGACACCTGGCCGAAGCCGGGGCTGGTCAGCCGCGTCGACAATGGCAGCCATCTGGACATGAACGCCGGCACCTTCGCGCGCAGCGCCGCCGCGATCGGCCCGTACCTCGCCGAACTCGCGCGCGCCGGCGCCGAGCGTCGCGAGATGGCCGCGCTGCGCCGCATCGGCCTGCGCGCCGAGCACGCGATGCTGGCCGCCACCGGCGGCGTGAACACCCATCGCGGGGCGATCTTCGGGCTGGGCCTGCTGTGCGCGGCCGCGGGCCTGCGTCATGCCCGCTCGCCCGGGCTGCCCGCCGCGTCGACGCTGGGCGACTGGGTGGCGCGGCAATGGGGCGCCGAGATCCTGCTTGGGCCCCGTCCATCCGACAGCCATGGCGAGATCGCGATCCGTCGTCACGGCGTGGGCGGCGCGCGCCAGGAGGCGGCCGACGGATTCCCGAGCGTCTACCGGATCGGGCTGCCCGCGCTGCGCGAGGCGCGCGAGTTGCGGCCCGGCGACGAGGCGGCCGCGCGCGTGCAGGCCTGCTTCGCGTTGATCGCCGAGCTCGACGACACCAACCTGCTGCATCGCGGCGGCGCCGAGGGGCTGGCCTTCGCGCAGCGCGGCGCGCGCGAATTCCTGGCGCGCGGCGGCGTGGCAGCGAGCGACTGGCTCGCGCGCGCCGAGGCCGTGCATCGCGCCTTCGTGGCGCGGCGCCTCAGCCCGGGCGGCGCGGCCGACCTGCTCGCGATGAGCCTGTTCGTCGACGGCTTCGAAGCGCCATGACGATCGCGCTGCTCTGTTCCGGGCAAGGCCAGCAAGGTCCCGACATGTTCGACTGGATCGGCGAGGATGCGACGGTCGAGCCCTGGTTCGCCCATGCCTCGCGCTGGTTCGGCGCCGATCCGCGCGACTGGCTGCGTCGCGCCGACGAGGATGCGCTGCGCGCCAATCGCGCCGCCCAGCTGCTCTGCACCCTGCAGGCGCTGGCGGCCCACGCGCGGCTCGCGCCGCTGCTGCCGAGGCGGCGCTGCGTGGCCGGCTACAGCGTCGGCGAGCTGG
>NZ_VWWK01000398.1:0-1789 GCF_011753035.1 Burkholderia sp. Ax-1720
CGGCCGTCCCGGTCGCTGCGCCCTCGCCCAGCTCGATCGTCTCGAAAGCCGCCTCGGCCAGCGCGTCGGAAGCCGGCACGATGGTCTGCGTCCAGGCCTGGCCGGCCGCCTCGCGCGTGAAACGCGCGCGCAGCGCGTCGTGCGTGGCCAGCACCGCCGCCAGCGCGCCGCGCAAGGCGCCGGCATCGAGCGACTCGGCGCTGGCCAGCAGCACCGACTGGTTCCAGCGCGAAGGCGCATCGGGGAACTGCTCGAAGAACCAGTGCTGCATCGGCACGAGCGGCGCCGCCAGCGGCATGTCCGAGGCGGCTTCGTCGCCCGCGTCGCCCCCGTCGCCCCCGTCACTCGTGCCGCCCTCGCCCGCCTCGGCGCGCTCGGCGACCCGTGCCAGCTCGCGCACGCTCGAATGCTCGAACACCTGCCGCGCCGTCACGATCCAGCCCGCCGAGCGCGCCTGGGCGATCACGCGCAGGCTGGAGATCGAATCGCCGCCGAGCGCGAAGAAACTGTCGGTCACGCCGAAATCGCCGCGCCCGAGCACGGTCTGCCAGATCGCCAGCAAGGCGGTTTCGAGCGGACCTTCGGGCGGCACCGCGCCGGTCTCGACGGTATCGTCGGGCTCGGGCAGCGCGCGCCGGTCGAGCTTGCCGTTGGGCAGCGTCGGCAGCGCGGCCAGCGCGACGCAGACCGACGGCAGGTGCGAGGCCGGCAAGCCGGCCGCGAGCGCCTCGCGCACCGCCTGCGGGCTGGCCTCGCCGGTGTAGTAGGCCACCAGCCGCTTGCGCTCGCCCGCGCCGCGCAGCTCGACCACGCCCTCGCGCACGCCGGTTGCACGCCTGAGCGCCGCCTCGATCTCGCCGAGCTCGATGCGATGGCCGCGCAGCTTGATCTGCTGGTCGAGCCGGCCGAGGAAGTCGATCACGCCATCGGGCCGCGCGCGGCACAGGTCGCCGCTGCGATAGACGCGCGAACCGGGCGCGCCGGTCGGATCGGGCACGAAGCGCTCGGCCGTCAGCGAGGGCCGGCCCAGGTAGCCGTGCGCGAGCGTCGGCCCGCCGATGCAGAGTTCGCCGAGCGCGCCGTCGGGCGCGCGGTTGCCGTCCAGGTCGGCCACATAGGCATGGCGCGACGGGTAGCAGCGGCCGATCGCGACGATCGCGCTGGAAGCGTCCGCGACGCCGACCGGATGATGCAGCGCGGCCACCGTGGTTTCGGTGGGCCCGTAGAGATTGTCGATCGCCACGCTCGCGAGCGGGCCGTCGAGCCACTTCGCGAGCGCATCGCCGGGCAGGCCCTCGCCGCCCACCGTGATCTGCCGCAGCGACAGGTCCTGCGCGGCCGGCAGCGCGATGCGCCATTGCTGCCACAGCGCGGTCGGGATTCGCGCAAAGGTGACGCGCTCGTCGATCAGCGTGCGGTTGAGCGTGTCCAGTTCCCAGGCGCGCGGGCCGCGCATCACCACGCGCCCGCCCGCGATCAGCGCCGGCAACAGCTCGTGCAGCGCGACGTCGAAATTGATGGTGGAGGATTGCAGCACCGTGTCGGTTTCCGCGATGCGGTGGTCGTGCAGGAAGTCCCCCAGGTGCAGGGCCAGCGCGCCGTGCGCGATCGCCACGCCCTTCGGCGTGCCGGTCGAGCCCGAGGTGTAGATCACATAGGCCAGCGATTCGGGATGCAGCGTCAGCGGCGCGGCCGGCGCGGGTTGCGCGGCGCCCTCGCCCGCCGGCGCCTCGCGCCACGACCAGGCGTCGATCGCGCGCAGCGGTGCGAGCAGCTCGCGCCATTGCGC
>NZ_VWWK01000399.1:0-1770 GCF_011753035.1 Burkholderia sp. Ax-1720
CTGGGCGCGTGGCTCGATGCGCGAGGCCGCATCACGCGCGTCGAGGCCGAGCGCGGCCAGGCCGCATCCGGCGCGCTCGGCGCGGCCCTGGGCGAGATGCTGATCGGGCGGCCGGTCGGTGCCGCGCCGCCGCTCGGCATGCCGCAGCCGGTGCAGGTAAGACTCACGTTCGCGGACCATGCCCGATGAGGGGCGCCCGTCCCCCGGCTGTTCGCGGATCGAGGATCGACGTAATC
The DNA here is from genome assembly GCF_011753035.1 of Burkholderia sp. Ax-1720. Classification (NCBI taxonomy): domain Bacteria; kingdom Pseudomonadati; phylum Pseudomonadota; class Betaproteobacteria; order Burkholderiales; family Burkholderiaceae; genus Burkholderia; species Burkholderia sp. Ax-1720. Next base: position 237 of record NZ_VWWK01000399.1, read on the forward strand.
GAAACGAGCAAGGAGCAAGGAGCATGAAGATGAAACAAGGGTTTGTCCGTCTGGGTGCGATGGCGACGATGGCACTCGCGCCGCTTGCCGCGTTCGCCCAGGATGGCGTGATCGCCAGCGCGGCGAAGTCTTCCGTCACGCAGGCCGACCTGTCGCCGGTGTTGAAGGCGGTCGGCCCCGAGGGACGCACGCGGCTCGCCGCCGATCCGGCCGCGCTCGACCAGCTGGTGCGTTCGACGCTCGCGCAGAAGATCGTGCTTGCCGAGGCGAAGGCCAAGGGCTGGGACAAGCAGCCCGAGGTGGAAGCCGCCATCGAGCAGGCGCGTCGCGAGGTCGTGGCGCGCAGCTATCTGGCGTCGATCAGCGCGCCGCCCGAGGCCTATCCGAGCGATGCCGATATCTCGACCACCTACGACGCGAATCGCGCCGTCTTCATGACGCCGCGCGCCCTGCATGTCGCGCAGATCTACCTGGCGGTCGCGCCGGACGCCAATGCCGCCACCGTCGAGGCGGCCCGCAAGCAGGCGACCGATCTCGCGAGCCGTGCCCGCGGCGGCGATTTCGCGGCGCTCGCCAAGGCGAACTCGCAGGACAAGACGAGCGCCGCGAACGGCGGCGACATGGGCTTCGTGCCGGAAGCGCAGTTGCTGCCGGCGGTGCGCCAGGCCGCCGATGCGCTGAAACCCGGCCAGGTCTCGACGCCGATCCAGACCACCACGGGCTTCCACGTCATCAAGCTGATCGAGGTGCGTGCACCTGCCCAGCGCCCCCTGGCCGACGTGAAGGACCAGATCCGTGCCGCGATGCGCGCCCAGCATTCGCAGCAGAGCGCGCAGGCATATCTGGCGCGGCTCACGGGCAACGCGCCGATCGACGAGGACGCGTTGCGCAAGGCGCTCGCGACCGCGCAATAAAGCGCGGGATCGACATGAGCCTGCCCCGTATCGTGCCGCGTACCGAGCCCCGTGAGCCGCTCGCGGTCGAGGCCATGCCGAAGGCGGCCGCCGCGTCGCGCGAGCGCGGCAGCGTCATGAACCCGTGGCCGGGCCCGGCGGGGGCGTTTCCCGCGCTCTGTCCGCTCTGCGGCGGCGCGCTCGAGCCGATGCCGGGCATGCCGGGGCGCGCACGCCATCGCAGCACGCGCAATTCCGCGCGCTGCGTGCTGACCACGCGCCGTTACCAACCGGACGAACTGGTGGTGCGTGGATCGGGCGACGCGGCACTCGCCGCGCGAAGCCGCGCGCGCTTCGTCGAGCACTGGGAATGGCATTACACGCTCGCTCGGCGCGTCTGGCCCGGCTTCACGCTGAACCGGTTCATGACCTTGACCGCCTTGTCGGACCTGCTCGGCCTGTGGTCGTATCCGGCGCTGCGCGACGAGGACCTGTCGGCCGTGCTGCTGGTGATGGCCGGGTTCATGCGCTCGCCGGCGCCAGGCGACGCGACCGGCCCCGCGCCGGGCGGCGAGGCGCGCTGGGGGCGTTTCTGGTTCGAGGCGGCGGTGCGCGACGTGGGCGACCTGTGGCGCGGGCCC
>NZ_VWWK01000400.1:0-1731 GCF_011753035.1 Burkholderia sp. Ax-1720
GAGGCGGGCCGGGCCGCGCGCGTGCCGCCCCGGCGGCTGCCGGGCGCGCCGGGGCGACCGGAGAACCGGTTCCTCATACTGCGCAGATCGGGCCAGCGAACCATCGTGTCGTTCCTTGCGCGGCGCGCGGGTGACGGGTGCCGGGCCGCGCGTTCGCGGCGGCCGGCGAGGACGGATCGTCATATCCGGAAGATTGCAGCACGGGTATCGGCGGAAAGTGTGGCGGGATCGTGAACCGCCCCGGCGGACGACACGGCGCGCCCGGCGCCGCCTTCCGCCGCGGGCCGGGGCGCTCAGGCGAAGGCGGCCAGCGCGTCATCGGTCGAGCCGTGCACGCTGAACACGCGATGCATGCGCATCAGCTCGAACAGCGCGTTGACCGGCTTGGTCATCGCGCACAGCTTGAAGTCGCCGCCGCGCCGGTGCGTCTCGCGCAGGCAGGCGATCAGCGCGCCGAGCCCGGAGCTGTCGACGAAGCTCAGCGAGGACATGTCGAACACGATGCGCGCCTCCTGGGCGAGCAGCGGCGCGATGGCGTCCTTGAAGGCCTGCACGTTGCCGGCATCGAGGTGCGCATCGGTCGGGCGGACCAGCAGCGGGCCGCCAGGGGCGGGGGTGGTCAACAATTCCATCGTGGGATCCTCGTGGGATGCAGGCGCGCCGGGGCTCGGGGAGCCGGGCGGCGCGTCCGGTCGGCGGCCTGGGGCCGTCTCGTCACTGGGCCGCGGGCGGCGGCTCGGCGGGCGGCCCCGCCGGGGGCACGCCCGAGGCGGCCGAGTAGGCGTCGCTGAGATCGGCGATCAGCGCGGCGAAGCTCATCGCCAGCCCCTCGGGCCGCGCGCCGTCGGCGGTGATGCGTCCCTCCAGCGTGCGGGCGTCCTGGCCGAGCGCCTCGTAGCCGTAGGAGAGCGCCGCGCCCGCCAGCCGGTGCAGGGCGATGGCCAGCACCGCGCGCGGCCGGTCGCCGTCGGCGCTGGCCGCCAAGCTGTTCCATTCGCTCCAGGCACTGACCAGTTCGTCTCGGCGCGCCACCAGCCCGGCCGTGAAACGCGCGCGCAGCAGGGCAAGCTGGCGTTCGAAATCAGGAGGATTGTCCGGCGCGTTTATCACGGGCGTAGTCCCAGTAGATCTTCAGGTGTTCGGGCAGGGTCATGGGGTCGAACGGTTTCACGATCACGCCGGTGGCGCCGTGCTCGAGCAGCGCCTCGATCTCGTCGGGCAAGGCGCGCGCCGACATCAGCACGATCGGCGTGTCGCGCAGCGCCGGTTTCTCGCGCAGCGCGCGCATCGTGTCGGGGCCGCTCAGGGTCGGCATCATCACGTCGAGCAGGATCAGGTCCGGCGCGAAGGCGTCGACCTCGGCCAGCGCGTCGGTGCCGTCCGGACACAGCCGGACCTCGTAGCCGCCGACCGCGCCGAGGCTGAATTCCAGGATCGCCCGGATGTCCGGGTCGTCCTCGGCGCAGAGCACCTTGTGCAGCGTGGAGCTCATCGATGGGGTCCTCCGTCGGTATGGGCGATGCGCCGCGCGGCACGCAGCAACGCATCGTCGTCGGTGCCGCGCTTGGGCAGCCGGTCGGCCGCGAGCGCCGGCGCGGCGGCCGAAACGTCGTCAGTGTAGAGCAGGATCGGCGCCGGGCCGGCGATTTCTCGCAGCCGCCGCGCCAGCGCTTCCGGCGCGTCGCGCCCGCGCGACGGATCGGCGACCAGCAGCGCCGGCGCGGTCACGGC
>NZ_VWWK01000401.1:0-1736 GCF_011753035.1 Burkholderia sp. Ax-1720
GGCGGATCTCGAGGCGGGTGCCGCGCGCGTCGGCGAGCGCGGCGCGGGCCAGCGCGGCCACCTCGTCGAGCAACTCGGCGAGCACCACCGGGGCCGGCGCGATCGCCAGCGCGCGCGTATCGGCGCGCGGCGCGTCGAGTGCGCTCTCGATCAGCCGGGTCTGCTGCTCGATGCCGGTGCGGATGCCGCCCAGCGCGCGTTGCAGGGACGCGTCGCCGGCCGGCAACTGGCGCTCCAGCACATAGGCCCAGCTATGCATGGCGTTGAGCGGGCTGCGCAGATCGTGCGACGCGACGGACAGCGCCTGGTCGCGCGAGAACAACGCGGCCTCGGCGGCGTAACGGGCAGCGCGCTCGCGCAGCAGCTCGGTGCGGGGATCGGCGGGGGAGAGGGTCACGAGGGTCGTGCGGAGATGGCGGAATCCACATTATAGGGACCGGACCGGGGCGCGTCGCGCCGACTTCGAGGGCGAATGCGCGCCGATGCGCGATGTTGCGAATCGATCGGCGCCTATTGATCGGGGCCGCCCGCCCGCGGCATGCCGTCGATTTTCCTGGTTTCGCGCGGTTTCGGCGCGATCGCGGCCCCGCGCCGGCCGTCAGGCCGGCACGCCGTCCTCGCGCGCGGCGGCGCGGTTCGGCAGCAACTGGCAGACCAGCAGCCCGGCCAGCATCAGCGCGCAGCCGAGCAGGGCGCGCAGGCTCAGCGTCTCGCCCAGCGCGGCCCAGCCGGCCAGCGCGGCGAACACGCCTTCCATGCTGAAGATCACGGCCGCGTGGGCCGGCGCTGCGTCGCGCTGCGCCACCACCTGCAGCGTATAGGCGACGCCGACCGACAGCAGGCCGCCGTAGAGCAGGGTCGGCAGCGCGCGCGCCAGGGTGTTGGCGTCGAGCGTCTCGACGCCGAGGCCGATCGCGCCGCACAGCAGCCCGCAGACCAGGAACTGCTGGAATGCCAGCACCAGCGGATCGTGGCGGCGCGCGAAATAACCGACCGCGATCACGTGGATCGAGATCAGGATCGCGCCGACCAGCTGGAAACCGTCGCCGTACATCACGCTGAAGTGCTCGTCGACGCTGAGGAAGTACAGGCCGATCGCGGCCAGCGTGGCGCCCAGCCAGGTGCCGGTGCCGGCGCGATGGCGCAGCAGCACGCCGATCAGCGGCACCAGCACCACGTAGAGCGAGCTGATGAAGCCGGCATTGGCGATCCGGGTGTATTGCAGGCCGATCTGCTGCAGCGAGATCGAGGCGGCCAGCAGCAGGCCGAGCAACAGGCCCGGCAGCAGCCCGGCCGGCCGTTGCGCGAGCGCGGCGATCTCGCGGCGCGTGGACTGGCGCGTCAGCAGCAGCGGCACCAGCACCAGCGCGCCGAGCAGGAAGCGCAGCCCGGTGTAGAGGAAGGGCCCGATCACCGACAGGCTGAGCCGCTGGGCGACGAAGGCCGAGCCCCAGATGACGGCGGCGGCCAGCATCAGCAGGTTCGCGCGGAGATGGAGGCGGGCGGCGGGCGTCATCGGCGAGGGGATTCGAAAAGGCGCAAAAGGGGAGATTTTATGCCGAAGCGGCCAGGCTGGCGGTGAAACGCCGCAGCGTGTCGGCCGAGCGCGGCTCGCGCACGCGCGAGTAGAGCACCACCTGCGAGATGGGCAGCGCCGGCAGGCCGAAGCGCGCGCCGACCTCCACCAGCCCGCGCGGCGCCACCCGGCGCGCCAGCGGGCAGACCGCCAGGCCCGC
>NZ_VWWK01000402.1:0-1728 GCF_011753035.1 Burkholderia sp. Ax-1720
AATACCTGGGCCGTATCGATACACAGGTGAAGATTCGCGGCTTCCGGATGGAGTTGGGAGAGATCGAGGCGGCGCTGGCAGCCTTGCCGGGCGTTCGCGAATCGCTGGTGATGGCGCGCGAGGACGAGCCGGGCGAGAAGCGCCTGGTGGCCTATCTGGTGTTCGCCGCCGAGCATCCCGCCCAGGACGCCGCGCAACTGCGCACGGCGCTGTCGCGCAGCCTGCCGGACTTCATGCTGCCGGCCGCCTACGTCTCGCTCGACCACTTCCCGCTGACGCCAAACGGCAAGATCGACCGCAAGGCGCTGCCGCATCCCTCGCAAGCTGCCGGTGCATTGCAACTGGCGAGCGCATCGCAGTATGTCGCGCCGCGGACCTCGATCGAGGAGCGGCTGGCCGCCATCTGGGCGCAGGTACTGCATCTCGAGCAGATCGGTGTTCACGACAATTTCTTCACCGTGGGCGGCGATTCGATCCGCGCCGTGTCCTTGCTGTCGCGTGCGAAGGCGCAAGGGCTCGAATTCGCGCTGGTGGATCTGTTCACCCATCAGACCATCGCGAACCTGGCCCAGGCGCTGACGCTGTCCGATATCAGCGTGCTGCCGCAGACGTTCGACCTGAGTCTGAGCGAACACGACTCGGCGCGCCTGCCGGCTGACGTGGAAGACGCCTATCCGTTGACGGCCCTGCAACTGGGCATGGTTTATCACAACGAGCAAGCCAGCGAGGATGCGTCGCTGTATCACGACGTGTTCAGCTATCGCTTCGGCGTGCCGGCTTGGGATGAAGCCACGCTGCGTCGCGTACTCGATGCGATGACGCGCCGGCACCCTGTGCTGCGCACCGCGTTCGATCTCGAACATTTCGAGGAGCCGCTCCAACTGGTGCGTGCCGAGGCGCAAGTCCCGCTGACGGTGATCGACATCTCGATGCACGACGAAGCGCGGCAGGAGCAACTGCTGGCGGACTTCATGGAAGCTGAGCGCCGGGCAGCGGTTTCGCTCGACAAAGCACCGCTGCTGCGCGTGTTCATCCACGTCCGCGACGAGCAGGAGATCCAGTACACGCTGAGCTTCCATCACGCGATCCTCGACGGCTGGAGCGTCGCATCGTTGAACACGGAGCTGTTCCAGTCCTATCTCGCCGTGCTGGGCGGCGATGAAACGAGCCTGACAGCACCGCCGCTGGCGCGCACGCCGCGCTCGGCGGTGGAAGCCGAACGCGGAGCACTGGCCTCGGAAGCCCATCGCGGCTTCTGGCGCGAGTTCCTCGACGGCCATACTTTCAGCGCCTTGCCACCGGCCGAGACGCAAGCCGAAACGACCACCTCGCAACACGTGCTGGGTGTCGAAATCGACGCCGGAATCCGCGCCCGGCTCGCGGCAACCGCGAACGCCCTGGGCGTGCCGATGCGCAGCGTGTTGCTGGCGGTGCATCTGCGCGTGCTCTCGATGCTGGCGGGCAAGCCCGACGTGACCACGGGCCTGGTGTCGAACGTGCGCCAGGAGCAGGCCGACGGCGAGAAGGTACTCGGCCTGTTCCTCAACACGCTGCCGCTGCGCCAGACGCTGGCGCCGATGAGCTGGGCCGAGCTGATCCGCCAGACCTTCGGCACCGAGCTGAAGGTGATCCGCCATCGTCATTACCCGTATTTCCAGCTGCAACTCGAGAACGACCGGCAGGCGCTCTACGAAGTGGCGTTCAACTACGTGAACTTCCACGTCTACG
>NZ_VWWK01000403.1:0-1720 GCF_011753035.1 Burkholderia sp. Ax-1720
GATGCGCGTGCCGGTCGGCGAGGCGTCGCGGGCCGCATCGGGCGAGCGCCGGAGGCGGGACGGGTCGGCGCTCGCGGGCGCGATATCGACCGCGGCCTCGCCATGCGCATCGGCTGCCGGCGCCATCAGATACGCCTCGGGAACCACCGCGCTGACCCGCGTGCCCGAGCCGCGCACGCGCGATAGATAGCCCTCCGCCACCAGCCGCTCGAACGCCACCTCGACCGTGCCGCGCGCCACCCGCCAGCGCTCGGCCAGCGTGCGCGTCGAAGGCAGCGCGCCGCCGGCCGCCAGGCGCCCCTGCAGGATCGCATCGCGCAGCGCATCGGCGATGCGATCCTGCTTCGAGGCGCCGCCTCGCGAGGAGAGGCCCGGCGGCCTCGGCAGATCGAGCGGAATCGCGGCCTTGCCTCGCGTCATAGTGGTCCAGTCCGGTAAGCGTGGAATCAATCCCGGCTTATACCACATCGATCCTGGCGGCAGGCTCGCGGTCCTGCCCGCCGCCGCCCTTCGCCGGGATCGCCACCCCCGCCTTACGCCCGCCTTTCTTCATATGGATGTCATCGAGCCCACGCCACACTCATCCACTGTGCAGATACACGATATCCCGCGCTTGTAAGGAAGCTGTCGAGGCGCTCGCGTATCATGCGATCACGCTGGCGCGCGTCCCGCGCGCCGGCACCGGACAATGGCCGGAAGCCGCGCCGCGCCCCGCGTTTCGGGCCTCGAGGCGGCGCCCCGCCCGCTTGCCGGCCGTCCGGCGACCGCGCCCTTGCCGCGCGCTCGCCGTTCGTCATCCGATCCTGTCACCGATACGCGACCCATGACGCTTTTGCCTCCGGAACCCATGGTCCCCGGCCCGCTCCTGATCGTCGACGACGAGCCGCTGATGCAGCGCCGGCTCACCACCATCCTGACCTCGCTGGGCTACTCGGACGACGCGCTGCTGTTCGCCGGCAGCCTCTCGGAGGCGCGCGCGATCCGCGCCACCCAGCCCTGCGCGATCGCGCTGGTCGATATCGGCCTGCCCGACGGCTCGGGCATCGAGCTGATCCGCGAATGGCACGAGGCCGACCCGGCCCTGCCGATCGTGGTGATCTCGACCTGGAGCACCGGCCCGACCATCGTCGGCGCGCTGCAGGCCGGCGCGACCGGCTACCTGCTCAAGGAGCGCGACGACATCGAGATCGCCTTGTCGATCCGCAGCGTGCTGCGCGGCGGCGCGCCGATCGATCCCTTCGTGGCGCGCCATATCCTCGAGACCGCCGTGCACGCGGCGCCGGCCGCCGCCACGCCGGCCAGCGCGGGCCTGCTGCCCTCGCGCAACGGCGCGCCGCCGGTGCGCCTGAGCCGCCGCGAGATCGAGATCCTCGGCATCGTCAGCAAGGGGCTGACCAACCGCGAGATTTCCGAGCTGCTGTCGCTGTCGCGGCTGACCGTCGAATGCCACATCAAGAACATCTACAAGAAGCTCGCGGTGCGCTCGCGCACGCAGGCGGTGTTCGAGGCGCGGGCGCACGGCCTGCTGCCCTAGCCGCGCCGCGCCTCCAAGCATCCCTCGCCTGCGATCACAGATCGATGCCTGCCCGGCCCGCGACGTTACCGTTCACATCCACGCCCGCGCGCGACGCGGCGGGCGGCGGCGCTCGCGCGCTCGTGCCGCCGTGGCTGTGCTTGCTCTGCCTCGCGCTGCTGACGGTGTTGGCGAGCACGGCGCGCG
>NZ_VWWK01000039.1:0-51508 GCF_011753035.1 Burkholderia sp. Ax-1720
GTCCGCCACGCTCAACGCGCCGGCCCTGTTCGCGCCTTGCTGGCCCGCGCGCGGGGCCGCCTCGCACAAGGGCAGCTTCGGCAGCGTGGCGATCGTCGGCGGCGACACCGGCATGTGCGGCGCGCCGATCCTGGCCGCGCGCGCCGCGCTGCATGCCGGCGCGGGCAAGGTGCACGTCGGTTTCCTCGGCGACGAGGCCCCGCCCTACGACCCGCCCTTCCCCGAACTGATGCTGCATCCGGCGCGCTCGCTGAACCCCGAAGGGCTTAGCGCGATCGGCATCGGCTGCGGGCTGGGCACGCGCGAGCGCGCGATCGAGACGCTGCGCGAGGTGCTCGCGCTCGACCTGCCCTTGGTCATCGATGCCGATGCGCTGAACCTGGTCGCCGCGCATGCCGACTTGAACTCGGCCCTGGTCAAGCGCGGCGTGCGTCACGCCGTGTCGATCCTGACCCCGCATCCGCTCGAAGCGGCGCGGCTGCTCGGCACGCGCACCGCCGAGGTCCAGGGCGAGCGCCTCGCCGCCGCGCGCGAGCTGGCCGCGCGCTTCCACGCGATCGCGGTGCTCAAGGGTTCGGGCACGGTGATTGCCGAGCCGGCCGGGCGCGTGGCCGTCAACCCGACCGGCAATGCCGCGCTCGCCACCGGCGGCACCGGCGACGTGCTCGGCGGCCTGATCGCGGCCTTCGCGGCGCAGCGCCTGCCGGCCTGGGAAGCCGCGCTGGCGGGCGTCTACCTGCATGGCCTGGCGGCCGACTGCCTGAGCACGCTCGGCGCCGGCCCGGTGGGCCTGGCCGCCGGGGAACTGGCGCCGGCCGTGCGCCGGCTGCTGAACCGTCACTTTTACTCTCGCCTCGCGCCGTCGCCACGGTGAGGCCGTTATACTGGATGGCCCCGCGCGCGCTCGATCCGCTCACGATCGATGCCGAGCACAGCGCGCGCGGCTTTCGCAGTCCCCGGTAGTCCGCCGGCAAGCGGCGCATCCCGCCGCCCACGCCTTCCAAGTCACGACAGTTTCGCCAGAACCGATATGACGCTGAATTCGCTCCCCGCCTGGTCCGCCCTCCAATCGCACTACGACGAGATCCGCGACGCGCAGTTGCGCGACTGGTTCGCCCCCGCCAACGATCCCGCGCCGACGCGCGCCGAACGCTTCACCGTGGCGGGCGGCGGCCTCGCGATCGACTTCTCGAAGAACCGCATCACCGACGCGACGCTGAAGCTGCTGGTGCAGCTCGCGCGCGAGGCCGGCGTCGAGGCGCGGCGCGACGCGATGTTCGCCGGCGAGGTGGTCAACCCGACCGAAGGGCGCGCCGCCCTGCACACCGCGCTGCGCGCGAGTTCGCCCGATGCCCCCTTCCACGCGCAGGTGCTGGCCGAGCGCAAGAAGATGGCCGCCTTCGCCGAGCAGGTCCGCGACGGCCGCTGGACCGGCTACACGGGCAAGCGCATCCGCCATGTGATCAACATCGGCATCGGCGGCTCGGACCTCGGCCCCAAGATGGTGGTGCACGCGCTCGACCACCTCGCCACCCGCGAGCTGTCCTGCGCCTTCGTCTCGAACGTGGACGGCGCCGATCTCTCCCGCGCGCTGGAGCACTGCGATCCCGAGGCAACCCTGGTGATCGTGGTCTCGAAGACCTTCACCACGCTCGAGACCATGACCAATGCGCGCTCGGCCCGCGACTGGCTGCTCGCGCACGGCTGCCCCGAGAACGCGCTGGCGAAACACTTCGTCGGCGTTTCGGCGAACCCGGAGGAAGTGGTCAAGTTCGGCATCGACGCACACAACGTGTTCGAGATGTGGGACTGGGTGGGCGGGCGTTATTCGCTGTGGTCGGCGGTCGGCCTGTCGATCATGATCGCGATCGGGCCCGAGCAGTTCGACGAGCTGCTGGCCGGCGCCGACGAGATGGACCGCCATTTCCGCGAAGCGCCGCTGGAAGCGAACCTGCCGGTGCTGCTCGGCCTGATCGGCATCTGGTATCGCAACTTCTTCGGCTCGCAGAGCTACCTGGTGGCGCCGTATTCGGAAGCACTGCACTTCCTGCCCTCGTACCTGCAGCAGCTCGAGATGGAGAGCAACGGCAAGTCGGCGCGCCTGGACGGCGCCTTCGTCGACTACCCGACCTCGGCCGTCACCTGGGGCGAGCCGGGCACCAATGGCCAGCACGCCTTCTTCCAGATGCTGCACCAGGGCCCGACCATCGTGCCGATCGACTTCATCGCGGTGCTCACGCCCGAGCATGCGCTGGCCAGCCATCACCCGAAGCTGCTGGCCAACTGCTTCGCGCAGAGCGAGGCGTTGATGCTGGGCCGCACGCTGGAGGAAGCGCGCAAGATCGCCGGCCCGGACAAGCCCGAGCTGGCACCGCACCTGAGCTTCCCCGGCAACCGCCCGACCAGCACCATCCTGGTCGATGCGCTCACCGCGCGCACGCTGGGCGCCCTGATCGCGCTCTACGAGCACAAGGTGCTGGTGCAGGCCTCGGTCTGGAACATCAACCCCTTCGATCAATGGGGCGTCGAGCTCGGCAAGATCCTCGGCAAGGTGGTGGAGGCCGATCTCACCGCGGCCGACGTCGATCCCGCCAAGCACGATTCCTCGACCTCGGCGCTGATCGCGCGGGCCCGCGCGGCGCTCAAGCGCTGAGCGGCGACGCAAATACGAACGGCCGGGATTTCCGGCCGTTTGTTCGTGGACAGGACGACATGCGTCGCGCCGCGAGCTCAGTTCGTGCTCGGCTCCGTGGCATCGGCGACGATGCGCCCGCCGTCGAGCGTGATCACCGTGCCGCAGCGGCGCGCGAGCGCCGGGTCGTGCGTGACCAGCACCAGCGTCGCGCCCTGCGCGCGATTGAGCTCGAACATCAGGTCGATCACGGCGTGGCCGGTGGCGGCGTCGAGGCTGCCGGTCGGCTCGTCGGCGAACAGGATCGCGGGATCGGTGACGAAGGCGCGGGCCAGCGCGACGCGCTGCTGCTCGCCGCCCGACAGCAGCTTCGGGTAGTGGCCGGTGCGCGCGCCGAGCCCGACCCGCTCGAGCAGGCGGCGCGCGCGCTCGGCCGCCTCGCGCGCCGTGATGCCGCCGCGCAGTTCGAGCGGCAGCATCACGTTCTCGAGCGCGGTGAGATGCGGCATCAACTGGAAGGACTGGAACACGAAGCCGACCGAGCCGCTGCGCAGCGCCGCGCGCGCGTCCTCGTCGAGCCCCTGCAGATCCCGGCCGAGCAGGCGAACCGTGCCCTCGGTCGCGCTGTCCAAGCCGGCAAGCAGGCCGAGCAAGGTGGACTTGCCCGACCCCGAGGCGCCGACGATCGCCAGGCTGCTGCCTGCCGCCACCGTCAGGTCGATGCCGTCGAGGATCGTCAGTTCGCCGGCCGCATCGGCCACCCGTTTCGCCACTTGTCGAACTTCAATGATCGGTTCCGTCATCTTGAGCATGAAGCAGAGTGATTCCTGGAAAGACGGCCTGCGCGCCGTCGTGATCGCCGTGGTCGCCACGGCCGGGTTCGGCGGCCTCGGTGCCGCCGCGCAGGCAGCCACGCAAGCGGCCGCGCCCGCGGCTACCTCACCCAGCGCGGCCAAGCCCAACATCGTGGTGCTCGGCGACAGCCTGTCCGCCGAATACGGCCTGCCGCGCGACACGGGCTGGGTTGCCCTGATGCGCGCGCGCATCGCGGATCAGCGAATCGATTATAGCGTCGCGAACGCCAGCGTCAGCGGCGACACCACCAACGGCGGCCGGGCCCGCCTGCCCGCCGTGCTCACGCGCCTGAAGCCCTCGATCCTGATCGTCGAACTCGGCGCCAACGACGCGCTGCGCGGCGTGCCGCTGGCCACCACCGAGCAGAACCTGCGCGCGATCGTGGCGCAGGCGCAGCAGGCCAAGGCGAAGGTGGTGCTGGTCGGCATGTACGTGCCGCCCAACTACGGCCTCGATTACACGCAGAAGTTCCATGCCATGTACGGCACGCTCGCGAAGGAGCTGCGCCTGCCGCTGGTGCCCTTCCTGCTGGCCGGCCTCGAGGACAAGCCCGACCAGTTCCAGGACGACCAGAACCACCCGAACCAGGGCGCGCAGCCCAGGCTGCTCGACAACGTCTGGCCGGTGGTGAAGCCGCTGCTGGGGCCGGGCGCGCACTGAGGCTCGCGGGAGGCGCAAGAGCGTCACCCTGCCCCGCAGCTCTCCCGCCTCGCCGCCAAAGAAAAAGCCCCGCTCGGTTTCGAGCGGGGCTTTTCGCTGTAGCTAGGTGCCTGGCGGCGCGGCGGCGATCAGTTGTCGTCGCTGCGGCTGCTGCTGTCGCCCAGCGAGCCGTACATCTTGACCTTCGAGCGGTCGCGCAGCGCCTTCATGTAGGCTTCGCTCTCGCTTTGCGCATAGACCTGGGCCAGTTGCTGCTGGGCGGCGGTCAGTTGCTGCGGATCCACCGGCGCGGGCGGCACGATCGCGTTGACGCGGAAGATCGCGTAACCGCCGTTCGCGCCGAGATCGACGCCGACATAGGCCGGCAGCGACTTCGCGTCAGCCTTGTAGATCGCCGCGATCGCCTCGGGCGACAGGCCCAGCGTCTGCGTGCGCGAGACCTTCTCGGCCGGCAGGAAACCATCGGTCGACTTCGACTTCTGCAGCGCCGCCAGCTTTGCCGCGCCGTCCTGCTTGGCCAGCTTCGCGCTTTCGTCGGCGATGTACTTCTGACGCACCACGTCCTTGATCGCGTCCAGCGCGGGCACCGCGGCCGGCTTGTCGGCCGTCACGCGCGCGGCGATCAGGGTGCTGTTGCCGACGTCGATCGCCTGCGTGTTGTTGCCGTTCTTGACCGAGTCCGCCGCGAACACGGCGGCCAGGAACTTCGGATTGTTGAGCGGGCTGTCGGGCGGCAGGGCCGGGTTCGGCTGCGGCGTGACGGTGGCGGTCTGGATCGTCAGCTTGTACTTGTCGGCGGCCGGCTGCAGGCTCTTGGCCTTCTCGTAGACCTGCGAGGAGAAACCTTCCGAATTGTCGCTGAAGGCCTTGGCCGCGAACTGCTGCTTGAGCTCGGTCGCGATCGAATCCTTGACCTCGTCGAAGGGCTTGACCACGGCCGGCTTCACGTCGGTCGCCTTGAGGATGTGGTAGCCGAGGTCCGACTCGACCACCTTGCTGAGCTCGCCCGACTTCAGCGCGAAGGCCGCATCGTCGAAGGCCGGGCCGCCGGCGGTCGAGCCGCGCGTCACGTAGCCCAGGTCGCCGCCCTTGGCTGCCGAGGGCGCGTCCTGCGAATTCTTCTCGGCGATCTGGGCGAACTGATCCGGGTGGGCCGTCACCTCGGCCAGCAGCTGGTCGGCCTTGGCCTTCGCGGCGGCCTTGTCCGAGGCGCTGGCATTGCGCGCCGCGGCGATGAAGATGTGGCTCACGCGCACCTGCGCCTCGGTGCGGAAGCGCGCGGTGTTGTCCTCGTAGAACTTGTGGAGGTCCGCGTCGGACGGCTGCGCGTTGGCGGCAGCCGCGGCCGGCGTGAACACCAGGTACTGGATGCTGGCCGTCTCGGGCGTGGCGAACGCTTGCTTGTGCGCGTCGTAGTAGGCCGAGAGCTGGGCGTCGGTCGGCTGGACCTTGGCGGCGTAGTCGGCCGGCTTCAGCACGATCGCCTGGATCTCGCGCTGCTGCTGCGCCAGGTCGGTCAGGCGCTGGGCCACGCTCTTGGGCGTGAAGGCGCTGTTGATAAGGTTGTTGGGCAGCTGGCTCTGCGAGAGCTGGTAGCGCACCGATTCCTGGTACTGGTCCGGCGTCATGCCCTGCATCGCCAGCAGCTGCGTGTAGCGCTCGGCGTCGATCGAGCCGTCGGGCTTGCGCAGCGAGGCGATGATCGGATTCGACATCAGCGCTTCGCGCACCGCGTTGTCGGAAGCCGTCAGGTGCAGGCGGCGCACCTCGTCGGTCAGCGCGCGCTGCTCGATGATGCCGTCGAGCAGTTGCTGGCGACGCTCGGGCGTGTCGAACTGCTTGGCGTCGAAGTTCGCGCCGAGGGCCTGGCGCGCCTGGTCGATCTGCTGGCGATAGGCGCCGTCGAATTCGGCGCGCGTGATCTTGTGTCCGTCGACCGATGCCACATTCGCGCTGTCGTCGAAGAAGTCGCGGAAGCCCTGTACCCCGACGAACCCGAGCCCCGGAAGCACGATCAGGAGCAGGAGGAACATCATCAGGCGCTGGTGATTGCGGAAGAAATCGAGCATGCGGAACCGAAGTGGCTGGACAAAACGACCGATATTACATCAGTGGCAAGGAAAAAAGGCGAAACCGGGGGGCGACCGCGCGCCGAACCTGCCGATCGACGCCGGCGCAGCGGTTCCGACCATGCGTGACACGCGCTCGTGCATCGGCACATGCCGCGTCGCCATTCACGAAAAATGCAATATATCGATCGATTGAAAATACAAAGCAGGCGGCTTGCCCCGGAAAAGCACGACCTGCCGACCCTGCATGCCATCGAATAAATCAAAACCTCGGAATTACGGTTTCTTCGTCGATCGATTTGCAGTAACAATACGACGACGCCCGCTTCACGGCGCCCTGGCGCGAGGGGCGTGGCCGTTGCCGGCTGGCCACGCCGCGCCTGATTCCACTGCCGTTTGCCAATCGATAATCGGCCGCCCGATTTGATTTCCTTTTGTTTTACTCGTTGCAAATCGGGCGAATCGATAACAAAGAGAGAAAACAATGTCCGAGAAATCCCTGGACGAACGCTCGCCGCGTCGCGCGTTCCTGTCCGACATGGCCAAACTCGCGGCGGCCGGCGTGGTCGCCGGCTGGACCCCGATCTATCAGGTTGCCGCGCACGCGCAAACCACCGGCGCCACGCCGCCGAATTTCCCCGCCGACCTGCCGCTCTACAAGCAGGCCTTCCAGAATTGGAGCGGCGAGATCGTCCTGCAGGATGTCTGGACCGCCGCGCCGCGTTCGGCCGCCGACGTGCTGAACGTCGTCAACTGGGCCCGCGCGAACGGCTACAAGGTTCGCCCGCGCGGCCACATGCACAACTGGTCGCCGCTCACGCTCGACCCGGCGGCCGGCACCGCGAACCTGGTGCTGCTCGACACCACGCAATCGCTGACGGCCGTCTCGGTCGACACCTCGAGCAGCCCGGCGCGCGTCACGGCGCAAACGGGCGTCTCGCTCGAATCGCTGCTGGCCACGCTCGAGGCCAGCCAGCTCGGCCTGGTGGCCGTGCCGGCACCGGGCGACATCACGCTCGGCGGCGCCCTCGCGATCGACGCGCACGGCACGGCCGTGCCGGCCACCGGCGAAACGCGCCGGCCCGGCCAGACCTACGGCTCGCTGAGCAACCTGGTGGTCTCGCTGACGGCCGTGGTGTTCGACTCGGGTTCGCAGCAATACGTGCTGCGTACCTTCCAGCGCAACGATCCCGACATCGGCGCCCTGCTCGCGCACGTCGGCCGCGCCTTCGTCGTCGAGGCAACCCTGGTCGCCGCGCCGAACCAGCGCCTGCGATGCCAGAGCTATACCAACATCCCGGCGACGGAGCTGTTCGCGCCGGCCGGTTCGAGCGGGCGCACCGTGGCGTCCTTCCTCGACCAGACCGGCCGCATGGAAGCGATCTGGTTTCCGTTCACCGCGAATCCCTGGCTCAAGGTCTGGACCGTCGCGCCGAACAAGCCGCTGCTCTCGCGAGCGGTCACCCAGCCATACAACTATCCGTTCTCCGATTCGATTCCGAAGCAGTTGTCGGATCTGATCCAGGGCATCATCGGCGGCGGCGACGGCAGCCTGACGCCGCTGTTCGGGCAGACCCAGCTCGCCGTCACCACCGCGGGCCTGGCGCTCACCTTGTCGGCCGACATCTGGGGCTGGTCGCGCACCGTGCAGCAGTACATCCGCCCGACCACGCTGCGGGTGACCGCCAACGGTTATGCGGTGCTGACACGCCGCGCCGACGTGCAGCGCGCCATCAACGAGTTCGTGCAGTTCTACCAGAACCGCGTGAGCGCCTACCAGGCGCAGGGCCTGTATCCGATGAACGGCCCGGTGGAGATCCGCGTGACCGGCCTCGACCAGCCAGGCGACATCGGTGCCGGCACGGTCGCGCCGACCCTCTCGGCGCTCAAGCCGCGCCCCGATCATGCCGAATGGGATGTGGCGGTGTGGTTCGACATCCTCTCGCTGCCCGGCACGCCCTCGGCGGATCGCTTCTATCGCGAGATCGAGCAGTGGATGCTGTCGAACTACAGCGGCTCCTACGCGACGCTGCGCCCCGAATGGTCGAAGGGCTGGGGCTATACCGATACGGCGGCCTGGCAGGATGCCACCATGATCGGCACCACCATCCCAGGCCTGTATCGCGACGGCCAGCCCGCCTCGAGCAACTGGGATACCGCGCGCGCCACGCTCGATCGCCTCGACCCGAGCCGGATCTTCAGCTCGCCGCTGCTCGACAAACTGCTGCCCTGAAGGCGGTGCCCCGGGCGGCGACGGGATCGTGCTGCCCGGGCAAACATGTCGTCGAGGCGCGCCAAAGCAAAAAGCCCCGTGAGCGTGAACTCACGGGGCTTCGTACTGAATCTGGCGGAGCGGACGGGACTCGAACCCGCGACCCCCGGCGTGACAGGCCGGTATTCTAACCAACTGAACTACCGCTCCTTGGTGTGGTACCGCAGGCAAGATCACGAAACTGGTGGGTGCTGAGAGGCTCGAACTCCCGACCTACGCCTTGTAAGGGCGCCGCTCTACCAACTGAGCTAAGCACCCGTTTCGCGCTTGCCACCTGCCTGCCGACATCCTGGATACTGCGCGTGGACATCGTCAAGCAGCGAGCCCGCTAGTTTAGCGCATCCTTCAGAGCTTTGCCAGCCCTGAATTTCGCGACCCGCGCCGCCTCGATGCGGATCGTTTCGCCGGTTTGCGGGTTGCGCCCATTGCGCGCGATCCGCTCGCCCACCTCGAAGGTGCCGAAGCCGGCCAGCGTGACGCTGCCGCCGGTTTCCAGCGCCTGCACCACACCGGCGATCAGCGCGTCGAGCGCGCGTCCTGCCGATGCCTTGGATAAATCTGCCTCGCGTGCGATGTGGTCGATCAAGTCCGTCTTGTTCATGCCGTCCCCTTTCGTCAGTGGTCCCATGTCAGGACGGCCGCCCCGTTGTCGGCCGTCGCCCGGTACATGCCGGGTCGATCATTAAATGAAGCCGAAACGGGCCTGTCAAGCGCCGAAGCTGAGACAGCGCAAGGGATTGATGCATCTTTCGCCACGAAGCGCCAATAAAAACCCGCGGCGATGGCCGCGGGTTGGTTCCCTGCGTGGAGCTTCATGCTTCGAAGCTCACACTGTGGGATGCGCTCAGTGCTTGACGACTTCCGTCGAGGCATCTTTCGGGGCTTCGGCAACCGGCGCCGCGGCCTTCGCTTCGTCCTCGGGCAGCGCGCTCGGCGTACGCTCGAGCGCCAGTTCGAGCACCTTGTCGATCCAGCGGACCGGCACGATCTCGATGGCGTTCTTCACGTTGTCCGGAATGTCGGCGAGATCCTTCACGTTCTCTTCCGGGATCAGCACGAGCTTGATACCGCCGCGATGCGCCGCCAGCAGCTTCTCCTTCAGCCCGCCGATCGGCAGCAC
Source organism: Burkholderia sp. Ax-1720 (assembly GCF_011753035.1). Taxonomy (NCBI): domain Bacteria; kingdom Pseudomonadati; phylum Pseudomonadota; class Betaproteobacteria; order Burkholderiales; family Burkholderiaceae; genus Burkholderia; species Burkholderia sp. Ax-1720. The sequence goes on from NZ_VWWK01000039.1 coordinate 9,609, forward strand.
CTCGCCGCGCAGCGTGATTTCACCCGTCATCGCGACATCCGCGCGGACCGGGATGCCCGTCAGCACCGACACCAGCGCCGTGGTCATCGCGATACCGGCGGACGGACCGTCCTTCGGCGTCGCGCCTTCCGGCACGTGGATGTGGATGTCCTGCTTCTCGAAGGCCTCGTCCTTCACGCCCAGGCGGCGCGAACGCGAACGCACCACCGAGCGCGCGGCCTCGACCGATTCCTTCATCACGTCGCCGAGCGAGCCGGTGCGGATCACGTTGCCCTTGCCCGGCATCACCGCCGCCTCGATCGTCAGCAGGTCGCCGCCGACTTCCGTCCAGGCCAGGCCCGTGACCTGACCCACCTGGTTTTCCTTCGCGGCCAGGCCGAAGTCGTACTTGCGCACGCCGAGGAAGGTGTCGAGGTTGCCGGCATCGACCTTCACCGGGCTCGCCGCCTTCTTCAACAGCAGCATCTTCACGACCTTGCGGCAGATCTTCGAGACTTCGCGCTCGAGCGAACGCACGCCCGCTTCACGGGTGTAGTAGCGGATGATGTCGCGGATCGCTTCTTCCGTGACGTCGATCTCGCCGTCCTTCAGCCCGTTGTTCTTCTTCTGCTTCGGCAGCAGATAGCGTTGCGCGATGCTGACCTTCTCGTCTTCCGTGTAGCCCGACAGGCGAATCACTTCCATCCGGTCCAGCAGCGGCGGCGGAATGTTCAGCGAGTTCGAGGTGGCCACGAACATCACGTCCGACAGGTCGAAATCGACTTCGACGTAGTGATCGGCGAACGTGTGGTTCTGTTCCGGATCGAGCACCTCGAGCAGCGCCGACGACGGATCGCCACGGAAATCCATGCCCATCTTGTCGACTTCGTCGAGCAGGAAGAGCGGATTGCGCACGCCGACCTTGGTCAGGCTCTGCAGGATCTTGCCCGGCATCGAGCCGATGTAGGTCCGGCGGTGGCCGCGGATCTCGGCCTCGTCACGCACGCCGCCGAGCGCCATGCGCACGAACTTGCGGTTCGTGGCGCGGGCGATCGACTGGCCGAGCGAGGTCTTGCCGACGCCCGGAGGCCCGACCAGGCACAGGATCGGCGCCTTGACCTTGTCGACGCGCTGTTGCACCGCGAGATACTCGAGGATCCGTTCCTTGACCTTCTCGAGGCCGAAGTGGTCCTCGTCGAGCACCTGCTCGGCGTTCGACAGGTCGTTGTTGACCTTGCTCTTCTTGCGCCACGGCAGGCCGATCAGCGTGTCGATGTAGTTGCGCACGACGGTGGCCTCGGCCGACATCGGCGACATCAGCTTGAGCTTCTTGAGCTCGGCATCGGCCTTCTTCTTGGCTTCCTTGGGCATGCGCGCGGCATTGATGCGCTTCTCGAGCTCCTCGAGATCGGCGCCTTCCTCGCCCTCGCCCAGCTCCTTCTGGATCGCCTTGACCTGCTCGTTCAGGTAGTACTCGCGCTGGCTCTTCTCCATCTGGCGCTTGACGCGGCCGCGGATGCGCTTTTCCACCTGCAGGATGTCGATCTCGGCCTCGAGCTGCGCGAGCAGGTGCTCGAGACGCTCGATGACGGGGAACATTTCCAGGATGTGCTGCTTCTGGTCGAGCTTGAGCGGCAGGTGCGCCGCGATCGTATCGGCCAGGCGGCCCGCCTCGTCGATGCCCGACAGCGAGGTCAGGATCTCCGGCGGGATCTTCTTGTTCAGCTTCACGTACTGATCGAACTGGGACACGATCGCGCGACGCAGGGCCTCGGTTTCGGCGCTGTCGGCGTGGTCGGGTTCGAGCGGCAGCACTTCGCACGAGAACTGGGTTTCCTGTTCCTCGATCGACAGTGCCTGGGCGCGCTGCAGGCCTTCGACGAGCACCTTCACGGTGCCGTCAGGCAGCTTCAGCATCTGCAGGATGTTGGCGATACAGCCGACCTCGTACATGTCCTTTTCGGTCGGCTCGTCCTTCGCGGCGGTCTTCTGGGCGACCAGCATGATGTGCTTGCCGCCTTCCATCGCCGCCTCGAGGGCCTTGATCGACTTCGGCCGACCCACGAAGAGCGGGATCACCATATGCGGGAAAACGACGACATCCCGCAGCGGCAGCAGCGGGAGCGTAATGCGTTCCGGCGGGAGAAGTTGGGTGCCTGACATTTTCATTTCCCCATGAGTGGAATCAATTGTTCGGTAGTTGAGGCCGGCGAAACGGATTGCAAGCCTTCAGCGCGTGGGAAATATTCGGTAAAAAAGTCGCCGTGCAGCGGGAAGTCAGTGTTACCCACAAGACTAAACGAAAAAAGCCGTTCACGACGCCATGAACGGCTTTTTTGCTTCCTCAGACAGTCAAGCCGATCAATTCGAACCCGCCACTTTTGGCGTGTCCTCGTAGATCAGCAAGGGCTTGCCGTCGCCATCGATCACGTTGTCGTCGATGATGACCTTGCTCACCCCCTTCAGGGTCGGCAATTCGTACATCACGTCGAGCAGCGCCTGCTCGATGATCGAACGCAGGCCGCGCGCCCCGGTCTTGCGGCGGATCGCCTTGCGGGCCACCGCCTGCAGCGCGTCGGGGCGCAGTTCCAGCTCCACGCGCTCCATCGCGAACAGCTTCTGGTACTGCTTGACCAGCGCGTTCTTCGGCTCGACCAGGATCTTCATCAGGGCGGCCTCGTCGAGCTTGCCGAGCGTTGCGACCACCGGCAGACGGCCGATCAGCTCGGGAATCAACCCGAATTTGATCAGGTCTTCCGGCTCGACCTCGCGCAGCACCTCGCCCGAATCGCGCTCCTGCTTGCTCTTCACCGAGGCGCCGAAGCCGATGCCGGTCTTTTCGGTACGATCGGTGATGACCTTCTCCAGGCCGTCGAACGCGCCGCCGCAAATGAACAGGATGTTGGTCGTGTCGACCTGGATGAAATCCTGGTTCGGATGCTTGCGCCCGCCTTGCGGCGGCACCGAGGCCATGGTGCCCTCGACAAGCTTGAGCAGCGCCTGCTGGACACCCTCGCCCGACACGTCGCGGGTGATCGAGGGGTTGTCCGACTTGCGGCTGATCTTGTCGATCTCGTCGATGTAGACGATCCCGCGCTGCGCCTTCTCGACCTCGTAATTGCAGTTCTGCAGCAGCTTCTGGATGATGTTCTCGACATCCTCGCCCACGTAGCCGGCTTCGGTCAGCGTGGTCGCGTCGGCGATCACGAAGGGCACGTTCAAGAGGCGAGCCAGGGTCTGCGCGAGCAGCGTCTTGCCGGAGCCGGTCGGCCCGATCAGCAGGATGTTGCTCTTCGAGAGCTCGACTTCGTCCTTCTTGTCGAGATGCTTGAGACGCTTGTAGTGGTTGTAGACGGCCACCGCGAGGATCTTCTTCGCGCGCTCCTGGCCGATCACGTACTGATCGAGGATCTCGCGGATTTCCTGCGGGCTCGGCAAGTCCGATTTCGACAGACTGGCTTCGACCCCGGATGCGGCGGCCTCGTCGCGGATGATTTCGTTGCAGAGGTCGATGCACTCATCGCAGATGAACACCGACGGGCCGGCGATGAGTTTCTTCACCTCATGCTGGCTTTTCCCGCAGAACGAGCAATACAACAGCTTTTCGCTGTTCGAACCTTTTTTGTCCGCCATGGATGTATGAGCCTCCGGACACACGAGTTACATAATACGCCGTTTGGCCAGCCGCCCATGACGTCGCCATGGGTATTGGCCGGCCGCGCTGGTCTTGCCGCAGATGCTCGAGGCGCGAGGCGCCGCCCGTTTTGGGGCGGCACCCCGTTTGCTGGGATTACGGACGCTTGGCCGTCACGTGGTCGATCAGGCCGTAAGCCTTGGCATCGTCGCTGGACATGAAATTATCACGATCCGTGTCGCGCGCGATCCGCTCGACGTCCTGGCCGGTGTTGTCGGCCAGGATCTTGTTCAGGCGCTCGCGCAGGTACAGGATCTCGCGCGCCTGGATCTCGATGTCCGAGGCCTGGCCGCGCGCGCCGCCCAGCGGCTGGTGGATCATCACGCGCGCGTTGGGCAGCGCGTAGCGCTTGCCCTTGGCGCCCGAGGACAGCAGGAAGGCGCCCATGCTGGCCGCCAGGCCCATGCACAGCGTCGACACGTCCGGCTTGATGAACTGCATCGTGTCGTAGATCGCCAGGCCCGCGGAGACCGAACCGCCCGGGCTGTTGATGTACAGGCTGATGTCCTTGTCCGGGTTTTCACTCTCCAGGAACAGCAGCTGCGCGACCACCAGGTTCGCGGTCTGGTCGTTCACTTCGCCGACCATGAACACGATCCGCTCCTTGAGCAGACGCGAGTAGATGTCGTACGAACGCTCGCCGCGGCCGCTGGTCTCGACCACGATCGGCACCAGCCCGAGCGCCTTCGTCTCGAAATCCTGCGGAGCATGGGAAGCCAGCGTATCCAGCAATTCAGCGCGATTGATCATGCAATGAGCCTTGTCCGAAATGAATGTTGAACGGAAGAAAGGACCGCCGGCGCGAAGTTTCGCGTCGCCGGCCGGCCTTGGGCCGGCCCTCGACGCAAAAACGGCGTGCGGGCCGTCGCTCCGACAGCCGGCACGCCGCTGAAACGACGCTTAAGCCTGCGCGGATGCGCTGGCCAGTGCCTCGAAGCTCACTTCCTTGTCCGTCACCTTCGCCTTGCCGAGCACGAAGTCGACGACGTTGCTTTCAACGACGAACGCTTCCATTTCGGCCAGGCGCTGCTGGTTCGAATAATACCAGCGGACCACTTCCTTCGGGTCTTCGTAGCTCTTCGCGAACTCGTCGACTTCGGCACGGATCTGCTCGGGCTTCGCTTCCAGGCCGTTGGCCTTGACCAGCTCGGCGATCACCAGGCCCAGCTTGACGCGGCGCTCGGCCTGCTCCTTGAACATCTCGACCGGGATCGGGGCATTCGCCGCGTTGGGCACGCCGCGTTGCGCGAGATCCTGGCGAGCCATCTCGACCAGGCGCTGCTGGTCCTGCTCGACCAGCGCGTTCGGCACGTCCAGCTCCGAGATCTTCAGGACAGCGTCCATCACCTGGTTCTTGACCAGCGACTGGGTACGGCGCTTGGCTTCGCGCTCGAGGTTGTCCTTGATCTCGCCGCGCATCTTGGCGGTGTCGCCGTCCTCGATGCCGAGCGTCTTGGCGAACTCGCCGTCGATTTCCGGCAGGTGCGGCCACTCGACCTTCTTCATCGTGACCGTGAACTTCGCCGTCTTGCCGGCGACGTCCTTGCCGTGATAGTCCTCGGGGAAGGTCAGGTCGAACTCGCGAGCCTCGCCGACCTTCAGGCCCAGCGCGGCCGTCTCGAATTCCGGCAGCATGCGGCCTTCGCCGAGCACGAACGGGAAGTCTTCGGCGGTGCCGCCGGGGAAGGCGACGTCGTCGATCTTGCCGACGAAGTCGACCGTCACGCGGTCGCCGTTCTGGGCAGCCGTTTCCGTGCCGCCGTCGCCATGCTCGCCGCCTTCGCCGCGAGCGTGGAAGTGCACACGCTGCTTGCGCAGGATGTCCAGGGTGCGATCGATCTCGGCGTCGCCGATGCTGGTGGTCGAGCGCTCGACCTCAGCGGTGGCCAGATCGCCGATCTTCACTTCCGGGTAGACCTCGAAGGTCGCATCGAACGCGTAGGCGTCGGCAACTGCCTCGGCCTTCGGCGCGAAGCTCGGCTGGCCTGCCACGCGCAGGTTCTCGGTGCGGCTGACTTCGAAGAACTCCTGGCCGATCTTGTCGCTCAGCACTTCCGCCTCGACCTGGCCCGCGTATTGTTGCGCGACCATCTTGAGCGGCACCTTGCCCGGGCGGAAGCCCGGCATGCGCACGTTCTTCGCGAGTTTCTGGATACGGGCGTCGATCTCCTTCTGCACGACTTCCTTGGGCAGGGAAATCGTCACACGGCGTTCGAGCTTGCCGAGGTTTTCAACAACGTTAGCCATGGCTTCAATCGTCCTAAAATTATTCGAGCGAATCGGTTTTCCTTGCCGTGCCCGCCTCGCGACGCGATAGTCCCAGTGGTCATCGCACCGCCGCCGTTCCCATTCGTCGGCACCGCCGCCCCGCCTTGCGGAGCGCGGCGCCTGCGGCTTGAAAAGCACGGCTTTGGCCGGAAGAATCGACTATTCTAGCAAACTATTTTCTCCAAGCCGCCAGATTGCGCCCTCGCGCGCAAAGTGCGCGCCCCGCGCCTCGATTCCGGTCATACCGTCCCGCCTATTCGCCGCGCGCCGCCGGCCTGTTAAGCTCGCGTCTGCCCGGCTCGGCACCACGCGCCGGCGACGCGGGCACCCCGATCGCAACCCGGCCGCAGCCGCGGCGAACGTTGCGACCCCAACCGAATATTCCACTGGAGACACCATGCAGCCCTTCCCGTCCGCGCCTGTCGTCGTCATTGCGCCCGATTCGTTCAAGGGATCCTTGTCCGCGCAACAGGTGACGGACGCGATCGCGGCCGGCCTGCGCCGTGCGCGGCCCGACGCGATCGTGCGCGGCTGCCCGATGGCCGACGGCGGCGAGGGCACGCTCGACGCGATGCTCGCCGACATCGCCTCGCTCTGCGAGCGGCAGGTCGACGAGCGGATCGGCGCCTTGACGAGCCTCTGCGAGCCGCTGGTGGTGATCGTGCTCGGCGTGCTGGTGGGCGCCCTGGTGGTCGCGATGTACCTGCCGATCGTCCAGCTCGGCAACGTGGTGTAGCATCGCTCCCGGTTCCGACTCGCGCCGATTCCTCTCGAATCCCTTTTCCCAGCCTTCCCGATGATCTCGTCTTTCGCCCTTGCCGATCCGTCGCTCGCGTTCGCCGCGCTGCCGGCCGCCGTCCGCTACGTGTTCGCGGCCGTGCTCGGGCTGGTGATCGGCAGCTTCCTGAACGTGGTCGCGCATCGCGTGCCGATCATGATGCAGCGCGCCTGGCAGGCCGAACTCGCCGAGGCCACCGGCGCCGACCCGGCGCCCGACGACGGCCTGCCGCCGCGCTACGATCTGTGGGCGCCACGCAGCGCCTGTCCTCACTGCGGCCACGTGCTGCGCGCCTGGGAAAACGTGCCGGTGCTGAGCTATCTGGCGCTGCGTGGACGCTGCGCCCGGTGTCGCGCGCCGATCAGCCCGCGCTACCCGCTGGTCGAGCTGGCTTCCGGCCTGCTGGCGGTCGCCTCGCTGGCCGTGTTCGGTCCCGTCCCGGCCGCGCTGGCCGCCTTCGGCCTCTGCGCGATGCTGCTGGCGATGAGCCTGATCGACATCAAGACCGGCTACCTGCCCGATTCGATGACCCTGCCCCTGCTGTGGGCCGGGCTGCTCGTCAATCTGTGGGGCAATTTCGTCGACCTGCGCGAGGCCGTGATCGGCGCGATCGCCGGCTACCTGTTCCTCTGGTGCGTGTTCTGGCTGTTCAAGCTGCTGCGCGGCATCGAGGGCATCGGTTATGGCGACCTCAAGCTGCTCGCCGCGCTCGGCGCCTGGCTCGGCTGGATCGCCCTGCCCCAGGTGCTGCTGATCGCGGCCCTCAGCGGCGCGGCGGTCGGCCTGCTGGCGATGTGGCGCGGCCGCATGCGCTACGAGGAGCCGCTGCCGTTCGGGCCGTTCCTCGCGCTCGGCGGCATCCTCACCTTGCTGCACGGCACGCCGTTCTACCTGACGATCGGAGGCTGACCCCATGTTCTCGGTGGGATTGACGGGCGGTATCGGCAGCGGCAAGACCACGGTCGCGAACCGTTTCGGCGCGCGCGGCGCGACCCTGGTCGACACCGACGCGATCGCGCACCAGGTCACCGCGCCCGGCGGCGCCGCGATGCCGGCGATCGCCGCCGCGTTCGGCCCGGCCTTCGTGGCCGCCGACGAGTCGCTCGACCGGGCCCGGATGCGCGCGCTGGTGTTCGGCGACGAAGCCGCGCGCAAGCGGCTGGAGGCCATCACGCATCCGCTGATCCGCGCCGAGACCGAGCAGCAGGCCGCGCGAGCGAATGGCCCTTATGTGATCTTCGTGGTACCGCTGCTGGTCGAATCGGGCAGTTGGCGCCGCCGCGTCGATCGCGTGCTGGTGGTCGATTGCGAGGTCGAGACGCAGATCGCGCGCGTCATGCAGAGGAATGGCTTCGCGCGCGAGCAGGTCGAGGCGATCGTGGCACGCCAGGCCACGCGCGAGGCCCGCCTGGCGGCGGCCGACGACGTGATCGTCAACGAGGCCGCGCCCGACGCGGCGCTCGATACCCGCATCGACGCGCTGCACGCGCATTACCTCGCGCTGGCCGCATCGAAGTCCTGAACGTTCCCGGGCCCGCCGGGCCGGGCCCGCGCGGGATCGAGCAAGCGCCACGCCCGCGCGAATCCCTGCGCAAGGCGCGATTGCGACGCCTGAGCGTGGGCATTAGAATGTCCAGCAATTCCGGTCCTTTGTCCCAACGCCCGAGGCGAGCGCGCTTGATCCTTTACGAGTATCCGTTCAACGAACGCATCCGCACCTTGCTGCGCCTCGAAGACCTGTTCGAGCGCCTGGCGTTCTTCCTGTCGCAGGAAGATCCGAGGGAGCATCACGTGGCGCTGACGACGCTGTTCGAAATCGCGGAAGTCGCGGGCCGGGCGGATCTCAAGTCGGACCTGATGAAGGAACTGGAACGCCAGCGGCAGACGCTCGCGCCGTTTCGCGGCAACCCCGGCATCGAGCAGAACGCGCTCGAGGCGGTGCTCGGCGAAATCGAGCAGACCCTCGCCAATCTCGGCCAGATGCAGGGCAAGACCGGCCAGCACCTGCTCGACAACGAATGGCTGGGCAGCATTCGCAGCCGCGCCGTGATCCCGGGCGGCACCTGCAAGTTCGACCTGCCCTCGTATTACGCCTGGCAGCAATGGCCCGCCGAGCAGCGGCGCCAGGACATCACCAAGTGGGCGATGCCCCTGCTGCCGCTGCGCGACGCGGCCACCATCGTGCTGCGCCTGGCGCGCGAATCGGGCCAGGCCTCGAAGGTGATGGCGATGCAGGGCAGCTACCAGCAGATGCTGTCGGGGCGCACCTACCAGTTGATGCAGGTGCGCGTGCCGCCGGAACTCCATGTGATCCCCGAAGCCAGCGCCAACAAGTACATGTTGTGGGTGCGCTTCACCGTCCAGGACGGCGACGTGCGGCCGCGCGCGGTCGACATCGACGTGCCGTTCCAGTTGACGCTCTGTAATCTCTGAAATCGTGACTCTTGCCGTCAAATGCCCGGCCTGCGGAAAACAGGTCCGCTGGGTTCCGGAAAATACCTTCCGCCCGTTCTGCTCGGCCCGCTGCAAGCAGATGGATCTCGGCGCCTGGGCTGCCGAACGCTATCGGATCGGTGGCACCGACGAGGAGCCGTCGTCGGACGCGGAGCCGGAAGGCGGCTCCGGCCGTCACGACTGAGCGGTCACTTTTCCCAGGCTGCCGCGAGCGCGGCGTCCTGAATTCGACGCGATATAACGGGGAACGGGGAAGTGGTGCCGCCCAGCCGAACGACCGGGCGGAAAAGATACGGCCGAGAAGCGATCAGCCCGCCTCGGCCTCGCGTGCCAGCAGTTCGAGCACCGGCAGGGCCGCCGGCAACAGCGGATCGACCTCCACCGGCAATTGCTGCCAGACGAAGGCCTGCCCTTCACGGCTATGCGGCTCGCCGTCCCAGCCCGTCACCTTGCAGAAGAACAGCCGCACATAGGCGTGCGGATAATCATGCTCCAGCGTGTGCCAGCGATGGCAGGCCGTGACGTGAATCCCCAGTTCCTCGTGCAACTCGCGCGAAAGCGCCGCTTCCACGCTCTCGCCCGGCTCCAGCTTGCCGCCGGGGAACTCCCAGTAACCTTCATAGGGCTTGCCGGCCGGGCGCTGCGCGAGCAGGTAGCGGCCGTCGGGCTGCACCAGCACGCCGACCGCCACCTCGGTGACCTTGCGCGGCGCCGTGCCGCCGGCCGCGGTTTCGGCGTTCACCGTCATACGTTCTCCTGACGACCGGAGCGGTCGCGCGCGAACTGCCAGGCCACCCGGCCCGAACGCGAGCCGCGTTCGAGCGCCCAGACCAGCGCGTCGCCGCGCGCGGCCTCGACCTGCGCCTCGTCGCAGCCGAAATGGCGCAGCCAGTGCCCGACGATCGCGAGGTAGTCGTCCTGCTTGAACGGGTAGAAGCTGACCCACAGCCCGAAACGCTCGGACAGCGAGATCTTCTCCTCCACCACTTCGCCGGGATGAATCTCGCCGTCGGGCAGGTGCTTGTAGCTCTCGTTGTCGCTCATGTACTCCGGCAGCAGGTGCCGGCGGTTCGAGGTCGCGTAGATCAGCACGTTGTCGGACTGCGCCGAGATCGAGCCGTCCAGCGCCACCTTCAGCGCCTTGTAGCCGGATTCGCCGTCCTCGAAGGAGAGATCGTCGCAGAACACGATGAAGCGCTCCGGGCGCGCCGAAATCAGGTCGACGATATCGCCCAGGTCATGCAGGTCGTCCTTGTCGACCTCGATCAGCCGCAGGCCGTCGGCCGCGAAGGCATTGAGGCAGGCCTTGATCAGCGAGGACTTGCCGGTGCCGCGCGCGCCCGTCAGCAGCACGTTGTTGGCGGGGCGCCGCGTCACGAACTGGCGCGTGTTCTGTTCGATCAGCCCCTTCTGGCGATCGATGTTGTGCAGGTCGTCGAGCGCGATCTGCGAGATGGCCGGCACGGCCTGCAGGTAACCGCGCCCCTGGCGCTTGCGCCAGCGAAACGCCGTCGCCGCATTCCAGTCGACGTCGGCGGGCGCCGGCGGCAGCAGGGCTTCGAAACGGCCCAGCAGGGCTTCGGCGCGGTCGAGAAACTGTTCGAGCTTGTCCATCCACTTTCCAGCAATCGGGTGATTCGAGATTCGGCGGCGGCACGGCGCGCCGGGCGCGCCATGCGCCGGCTCAGGAGCGGTAGTCGGCGTTGATGCTGACGTAGTCGTGCGACAGGTCGCAGGTCCAGACCGTCGCGCTGGCCTCGCCGCGGCCCAGCAGCACGCGGATCGTGATCTCGCTCTGCTTCATCACGCGCTGGCCGTCGGCTTCCTGGTAGGCCGGGTTGCGGCCGCCGGCCTTGGCCACCAGCACGTCGTCGAGGTAGAGGTCGATCCTGCCGACGTCGAGATCGCCCACCCCGGCGTAGCCGATCGCGGCCAGGATCCGGCCGAGGTTGGGGTCCGAGGCGTAGAACGCCGTCTTCACCAGCGGCGAATGGCCGATCGCGTAGGCGATCTTCCGGCATTCCGCCACGTCGCGGCCGCCCTCGACCTGCACCGTCATGAACTTGGTGGCGCCCTCGCCGTCGCGCACGATCAGTTGCGACAGCGTCTGCGCCACCTCGGTGACGGCCTCGCGCAGCGCCGCGTAGGCGGGCGAGTCCACCGAATCGATCGCCGGCAGGCTCGACTTGCCCGAGGCGATCAGGATGAAGGAATCGTTGGTCGAGGTATCGCCGTCGATCGTGATGCAGTTGAAGGAGCGGTTCGCGACTTCCTTCACCAGTTGGTCGAGCACCGGCTGCGCGACCTTGGCGTCGAAGGCCAGGTAGCCGAGCATGGTGGCCATGTTCGGCTTGATCATGCCGGCGCCCTTGCTGATGCCGGTCAGCGTGACCGTGTGGCCGTCGATCGTGACCTGGCGCGAGGCGGCCTTGGGCAGCGTGTCGGTGGTCATGATCGCCTGCGCGGCGTCGAACCAGTTGGCGGCCGCCCGGTTCGCCAGCGCGGCCGGCAGGCCGGCCTTCAGGCGATCGACGGGCAGCGGCTCGAGAATCACGCCGGTGGAGAACGGCAGCACCTGCGAGGGCTGCAGGCCGGCCAGGCGCGCGAGCTCGTCGCAGGTCGCGCGGGTCGCCGCCAGGCCCGGCTCGCCGGTGCCGGCGTTCGCGTTACCGGTATTGACCACCAGCGCGCGAATCGCCGGGCCGCCGGCACGCACCGCAGCCAGGTGTTCGCGGCAGACGATCACGGGCGCCGCACAGAAGCGGTTCTCGGTGAACACGCCGGCCACCGTCGCGCCTTCCTCGACCGAGATGACGAGCACGTCCTTGCGGTTCGGCTTGCGGATGTTGGCCTCGGCCCAGCCTAGCGTGACGCCGGCGACGGGATGCAGTTGCGCGGGATCGATCGAAGGGAAATTGACAGCCATGGAGACACCTGCCGGAAGGAAAATGCCGGCTCCTGCCGGCATCGATGGATTCGAACGAAGCGGCGGCGCGCATTGCTGCGGGCCGCCGCGGATTCATCTTGCAGTACCCAAGTGACGAAACGGCGACCGTGCGCGGCATGGATCGCATGCCGCGCCGAACGCCGCCGGGATCAGCTCAGCTTGCCGTGGCACTGCTTGTACTTCTTGCCGCTGCCGCAGGGGCAGGGATCGTTGCGCCCGACCCGCGGCACCTCGCCCACGGCATTGCCCGCCATCGCGTCGCCGACCAGCTCGGCCGTGGCATCGGTGGCGGCCGCCGCGGCCACCGCGACGCCGGCCGCAGCCGCGCCCGCATCGGAGAAATCGGCGTGGCGGAACTCGACGTTGTCGAGATTGCCGCCCGCTTCCTCGATCTGCTCGGCGGCTTCCTCGAGCTGCTCGGGCGACTGGATCTGCACGTTCATGACGATGCGCGTGACTTCCTGTTTGGTCGCCTCGAGCATCGCGGCGAACAGCTCGAAGGCCTCGCGCTTGTATTCCTGCTTCGGGTTCTTCTGCGCGTAACCGCGCAGGTGGATGCCCTGGCGTAGGTGGTCGAGCGCGGCCAGGTGCTCGCGCCAGAGGCGGTCGAGCGTCTGCAGCATGATCGAGCGCTCGAAGGAGCTGAAGGCCTCGCGGCCGACCATCGTGACCTTGGCCTCGTAATGCTCGTCGGCGGCCGTCACGACGGCTTCGAGGATTTCGTCGACGCTGATCGACTGCGACTCGTTGACCATCTCCTGGATCGCCAGGTCGAGCCCCCAGTCGTTGCGCAGCGCTTCCTCGAGCTCGGGCAGGTCCCATTGCTCCTCGATGCTGCCCTGCGGCACGAACTGGTGGACCACCTCGGTGATCACGCCATGGCGCATCGCGCCGATCGTCTCGGCGATGTCGTGCGCCTCGAGCAGTTCATTGCGCTGCTGGTAGATGACCTTGCGCTGGTCGTTGGAGACGTCGTCGTATTCGAGCAACTGCTTGCGGATGTCGAAGTTGCGCGCCTCGACCTTGCGTTGCGCCGATTCGATCGAGCGCGTCACGATGCCGGCCTCGATCGCCTCGCCCTCGGGCATCTTCAGGCGGTCCATGATGGCGCGCACGCGGTCGCCCGCGAAGATGCGCAGCAGCGGATCGTCGAGCGACAGGTAGAAGCGCGAGGAACCCGGGTCGCCCTGGCGGCCGGCACGGCCGCGCAGCTGGTTGTCGATCCGGCGCGATTCGTGGCGCTCGGTGCCGATGATGTGCAGGCCGCCGGCGGCCTTGACCTGCTCGTGCAGCGTCTCCCACTCGTCGTGCAGCTGCTTGATGCGCGCGGCCTTCTCCTCGGCCGGGATCGCCTCGTCGGCCTCGAGGAAGGCGGCCTGCTTCTCGGCGTTGCCGCCCAGCACGATGTCGGTACCGCGACCGGCCATGTTGGTGGCGATCGTGATCCGCTTGGGCCGGCCGGCCTCGGCGACGATCGCCGCCTCGCGCGCGTGCTGCTTGGCGTTGAGCACCTCGTGCGGCAGCCCGGCCTGCTTGAGCAGGTGCGAGAGCAGCTCGGAGTTCTCGATCGAGGTGGTACCGACCAGCACCGGCTGGCCACGCTCGTAGCAGTCGCGGATGTCGCGGATCACCGCGTCGTAGCGCTCCTTCGCGCTCTTGTAGATCTGGTCCTGCTTGTCGATCCGCTTGGGCGGACGGTTGGTGGGGATCACCACCGTCTCGAGGCCGTAGATCTCGTTGAATTCGTACGCTTCGGTATCGGCCGTGCCGGTCATGCCGGCCAGCTTCGCGTACATGCGGAAGTAGTTCTGGAAGGTGATCGAGGCGAGCGTCTGGTTCTCGCTCTGGATCTTCGCGTGCTCCTTGGCCTCGACCGCCTGGTGCAGGCCGTCGGACCAGCGGCGGCCCGCCATCAGGCGGCCGGTGAACTCGTCGACGATCACCACCTCGCCGTTCTGCACCACGTAGTGCTGGTCGAGATGGAACAGCGTGTGGGCACGCAGCGCCGCGTACACGTGGTGCATCAGCGTGATGTTCTGCGGCGCGTACAGGCTCTCGCCCTCGCCGATCAGGCCCCACTCGGACAGCAGGCGCTCGGCCTTCTCGTGACCCAACTCGGTCAGGAACACCTGGCGCGCCTTCTCGTCGAGCGTGTAGTCGCCCGGCTTCTCGACGCCGGTGCCGTCGGCCTTTTCCTCGCCGATCTGGCGCTCGAGCAGCGGCGGCAGCGCGTTCATGCGCACGTAGAGTTCGGTGTGGTCCTCGGCCTGGCCCGAGATGATCAGCGGCGTGCGGGCCTCGTCGATCAGGATCGAGTCCACCTCGTCGACCACCGCAAAGTTCAGCGCCCGCTGCACGCGCGCCTCGGTCTCGTAGACCATGTTGTCGCGCAGGTAGTCGAAGCCGAATTCGTTGTTGGTGCCGTAGGTGATGTCGGACGCGTAGGCTTCCTGCTTCTGCTCGTGCTCCATGCCGGACAGGTTGATGCCGACCGACAGCCCGAGGAAGTTGTAGAGGCGCGCCATCCACTCGGCATCGCGCTGCGCCAGGTAGTCGTTGACGGTCACCACGTGCACGCCGCGGCCCGACAGCGCGTTCAGGTAGACCGGCAGCGTCGCCACCAGGGTCTTGCCCTCGCCGGTACGCATTTCGGCGATCTTGCCGTAATGCAGCACCATGCCGCCGATCAGTTGCACGTCGAAGTGGCGCATCTTCAGCACTCGCCGACTGGCTTCGCGGCACACCGCGAACGCCTCCGGCAGCAGCTTGTCGAGCGACTCGCCGGCCGCGACACGCTGCCGGAATTCACCCGTCTTGCCGCGCAACTGGTCATCCGTCAGCTGCTCGAATTGCGATTCGAGCGCATTGATCGCCGTGACGGTCTTTTGGTATTGCTTGACTAGCCGCTGGTTGCGGCTGCCAAAAATCTTCTGGAGAAAACCGGTTGTCATCGATCGGGTCTGCGTCGCAGCAACGGCCCCGGAGCGGATGACGCCGGCCCCGGCGCGCCGAGCCTTGGCGGCTTAGCGTATGAGTGAATTCAAACGAGGAATTTTAGCACGCGCATTTAGGCAAGCCGGTGTCGCGCCGGCACCGACTTCGCGGGCCGCGACGCCCGGGCCGAAGCTGCCCGCGCCGCTACCGATATGCGGGCGGATCGGCGCCACCGCAAGAGGCGCCGCGAGGACACGGCGAGGGGCGACTGCAGGGCCATCGCGGGACCCACCGCAAAACGATCCGGCCCCGTGGAAACGGCCGCCGGCCGCCATTGCGCGCGGTACAATCCGGCCATTGCTCCCGCCTGTCCGTCCATGAACCGCTCCTCCAGGTACGCCCATCCGTCAGGCTTCGCGCGGCCGCAGGTCGCCGCCGACGTGCTCAAGCGCACCGACGCGTTCGCCGCGCTGCGCGCCGGCGTCGAGCAGGTCGCCTCGCTGCAGCGCGACCTGCGCGCGCTGCTGCCCGAGTACCTGGCCAATCATGTCGATCCCGGCTCGATCAAGGACGGCGTGCTGACCCTGTTCGCGGGGCACAACGCGCTGGCCGCGCGGTTGCGGCAGGTCGCGCCGCGCCTGGTGGCCGACCTGCAGGCACGCGGCTGGCACGTGGCGATGCTGAAGGTCCGGGTGCGCCCGCAGGATGCTCCCGAGCCGGTGCGGATCAAGCAGGCGCGCATGACGCCGGCCGGTGCCGATGCACTGCGCGAACTGGCCGACAGCCTGCCGTCCTCGCCGCTGCAGAGCGCACTGGCACGGATGGCCGCGCGCCACGCCAAGACAAAACCGACGCGCTGAAATCGCCGCCTTGCCGGCCCGAAACGCAAAAAAGGCAGCCGGAAGGCTGCCTTTCTCATTAGACCCCGCCGAAACCGCTCAGGCGAAGGCCGTCTGCGCCTCGAAACCGAAACCGCGCGGCGCGGCCTTCAGGTCATCGAACGTGACGATCTCGTAGGCGTCCTCGTGCGCGAGCAATTCACGCAGCAGCGCGTTGTTCAGCCCGTGGCCCGACTTGTAGGCCGTATACGAGGCCAGCAGCGGATGGCCGATCACGTAGAGATCGCCGATCGCGTCGAGCATCTTGTGCTTCACGAACTCGTCGTCGTAGCGCAGGCCGTCGTTGTTGAGGATGCGGTACTCGTCGAGCACGATCGCGTTGTCCATGCTGCCGCCGCGCGCAAGGCCGAGCTCGCGCAGCATCTCGACCTCGTGCGCGAAGCCGAAGGTGCGGGCCCGCGCGATCTCGCGAACATACGAGGTGGTACCGAAATCGACCTCGAGCTCCTGGCCGGTCTTGTCGACGGCCGGATGGCGGAAGTCGATGGTGAACTTGAGCTTGAAGCCGAAGTAGGGATCGAGTCGCGCGAACTTGTCGCCGTCGCGGATCTCCACCCGGCGCTTGACCTGGATGAAGCGCTTCGGCGCGTTCTGTTCCTCAATGCCGGCCGACTGGATCAGGAACACGAAGGACGCGGCGCTGCCGTCCATGATCGGGATTTCCTCGGCGGTCACGTCGACGTAGAGATTGTCGATGCCGAGGCCGGCGCAGGCCGACATCAGGTGCTCGATGGTCGAGACGCGCGCGCCGTCCTTCTGCAGCACCGAGGCCAGGCGCGTGTCGCCGATCGCCAGCGGCTTGGCCGGGATCTCGACCGGCGTGGCCAAATCGACGCGCGTGAAAACAATCCCCGTGCCCGCTGCGGCCGGACGGAGCGTCAGTTCGACCTTGCGGCCCGAGTGGACGCCAATGCCGACGGTCTTCACGATCGATTTGATGGTTCGCTGCTTCAACATGGTGTTGTGCTTCTTGATTGAAGTTATCAATCAGGACTTTTATTCGATAGACGAGAGTATAGCGCAAAACGACAGGCCGGGTTGCGCCGAATGTCGTATCAACTGTTTCTGCACGTTACCCCTGCAAGGCACGCACAGGTCAAGAAAGACGGGCCGGCGCCCGGAACGGAGGCGTTCCCGGACGACGGCCCGTGTTGCGGCACCCTTTTATGCGACGCGTTGCCGCGACGCAACGTGCGGCGCGAAGCGCGTCAGCGCTTCACGGCCGCCAGGATGCTTGCCGCGTCGCTGACTTCGAACTTGCCCGGTGCCTCGACGGCCAGCGTCTTGACCACGCCGTCGTCGACCACCATCGCGTAGCGCTGGGAACGAATTCCCATGCCGCGCGCGGACAGATCCTGCGTAAGCCCCAGTGCATGAGTGAAGGCTGCGCTGCCGTCCGCGATCATGCGCACCTTGCCCGCGGTGTGCTGATCCCGTCCCCAAGCGCCCATCACGAATGCGTCGTTGACGGACACGCACCAGATCTCGTCGATGCCGGCCGCGCTAAACGCGTCGAACTGCTCGACATAACCCGGTACATGCTTCGCCGAACAGGTCGGCGTGAACGCGCCCGGCAATCCGAAGATCACCACGCGCTTGCCCGCCGTCTGCTCACGCACGTCGAGCGCATTCGGCCCGAGCGTGCAGCCCTCGCGCGCTTCGTCGACGAATTCGAAGACTTGTGCGTCGGGCAGCGTGTCGCCTGCTTGAATCATGACTGGTCCTTCATTGCGATGCGGTTGCGGGTGACGTAACCGACAGGGACGGCAAGGCCCATTCCGCCTCGCGAATGCGAAGAGGGCAGCTGGCCCGGCCCGGCGTCGACAGCGACGCGGCCTGTTGCGGTTGCGTTCAACCCGTCAGGTCGGCTGGCCGCGCGAGCGGCCGGCCTGCCCCTGTCAGTCGGCCTGCTTGCGCAGGAAGGCCGGGATGTCGTACGTGTCGACGCCCTTTTCCTGCAGCGCCTGCACGTGCGACGCCGCCGTCTCGCGCGAATTGCGCCAGACCGCCGGCGTGTCGAGCGCGCCGTAGTCCGACGTATTCACGTGCGCCGGCGCGTAGCTGTGGCCGACCGCGCCAACCGGCTGGTTGTCGGTGCCGGTGCGCAGCAGCGTCATCGGCGTGGTCTGCTGCTTCTTCGCGGCACGGCCCAGGCCGGTGGCGACCACCGTCACGCGCAGCGCATCGCCCATCGCGTCGTCGTAGACCGCGCCGAAGATCACGGTCGCGTCTTCCGCGGCGTAGCTCTTGATGGTGTTCATCACTTCGCGCGTTTCCGACAGACGCAGCGAACGGCTCGAGGTGATGTTGACCAGCACGCCACGCGCGCCCGACAGGTCCACGCCTTCCAGCAGCGGGCTTGCGACCGCCTGCTCGGCGGCCAGGCGCGCGCGATCGACGCCCGCGACCGTCGCGGTGCCCATCATCGCCTTGCCCTGCTCGCCCATCACCGTCTTCACGTCCTCGAAGTCGACGTTGACCAGGCCGTCGACATTGATGATCTCGGCGATGCCGGCCACGGCGTTGTTCAGCACGTCGTCGGCGCACTGGAAGCACTTGTCCATCTCGGCGTCGTCGCCCATCACGTCGAACAGCTTGTCGTTGAGCACCACGATCAGCGAATCGACGTGATCCTCGAGCTGTTGCGCGCCGGCCTCGGCCACGCGCATGCGCTTGCCGCCCTCGAACTCGAACGGCTTGCTGACGACACCCACCGTCAGGATGCCCATTTCCTTGGCGATCTGCGCCACCACGGGCGCGGCGCCCGTGCCGGTGCCGCCGCCCATGCCGGCGGTGATGAACACCATGTGCGCGCCGCGCAGCGAATCGGCGATGCGCTCACGCGCCTCTTCCGCCGCCGCACGACCCATGTCCGGCTTCGCGCCGGCGCCCAGGCCGGTGTTGCCGAGCTGGATCACGTTCGGTGCGCGCGAGCGCGAGAGCGCCTGCGCGTCGGTGTTCATGACGACGAAATCGACGCCCTGGACACCACGGTTGATCATGTGCGCCACGGCGTTGCCGCCCGCGCCACCGACCCCGATCACCTTGATGATGGTGCCGTTGGTCTCGGTTTCCAGCATTTCGAATTCCATTGTTGCCTCCGTCAAGAAAGATAAATCTGCTCGGCCGTTATCCGGCAGGAGATCGGGCAACCTCCTGTCCGCGCGCCGGCCGCCGGCACCGGCGCTAAAACCCTTAGAAATTGCTCAGGAACCAGTCCTTCATGCGCGTGAAGATCTGCCCCGCGGAACCGGATTGCACGGCGACCTTGCGCCCGCGCATCCGCTGCGCGCTGCCCTCCACCAGCAGCCCCATCGCCGTCGAGTAGCGCGGATTGCGCACCACGTCGGCCAGGCCGCCCGCGTATTCCGGCGCGCCGATGCGCACCGGTTTGAGGAAGATGTCCTCGCCGAGTTCGACCATGCCCGGCATCATCGCAGCACCGCCGGTCAGCACGACACCGGAACTCAGTAACTCTTCGTAACCCGACTCGCGCACCACCTGCTGCACCAGCGAGAACAGCTCCTCGACGCGCGGCTCGATGACCGCCGCCAGCGCCTGGCGCGACAGCGTGCGCGGGCCGCGCTCGCCGAGCCCCGGCACCTCGACCATCTCGTCCGGGTCGGCCAGCGCCTGCTTGGCGATGCCGTGGCTGACCTTGATGTCCTCCGCGTCCGGCGTCGGCGTGCGCAGCGCCATCGCGATGTCGCTGGTGATCTGGTCGCCGGCGATCGGGATCACCGCGGTATGGCGGATCGCGCCTTCGGCGAAGATCGCGATGTCGGTGGTGCCGCCGCCGATGTCGACCAGCACCACGCCGAGATCCTTCTCGTCCTCGGTCAGCACCGCCAGCGACGAGGCCAGCGGCTGCAGGATCAGGTCGTTCACTTCCAGCCCGCAGCGGCGCACGCACTTGACGATGTTCTGCGCGGCGCTGACCGCGCCCGTCACGATGTGCACCTTCACCTCGAGGCGGATCCCGCTCATGCCGATCGGCTCGCGCACGTCCTCCTGGCCGTCGATGATGAATTCCTGGGTCAGGATGTGCAGCACCTGCTGGTCGGTCGGGATGTTGATCGCCTTGGCGGTCTCGATCACGCGCGCCACGTCGGTCTGGGTGACCTCCTTCTCCTTGATCGCCACCATCCCGCTCGAGTTGAAGCTGCGGATGTGGCTGCCGGCGATCCCCGTGAACACGTTCGTGATCTTGCAGTCGGCCATCAGCTCGGCTTCCTCGAGCGCGCGCTGGATCGACTGCACGGTGGCCTCGATGTTCACCACCACGCCTTTCTTGAGACCTTTCGACTCGCTCTGGCCAAGCCCGATCACCTCGTAGTGGCCCTCGCCTTTCAGCTCCGCCACGACGGCCACGACCTTCGACGTGCCAATGTCGAGGGCAACCAGCAGATCCTTGTAGTCTTTGCTCATAAGTGCTCTTGCGTGTGATGTCTTGTTACTTTTTGGCCTTGTCGGCGTCGCTCAGGAAGCGCATGTTCGCCGCCCGGATCGCAAAACCGTTCGGATAACGCAGGTCCGCGTACTCGATGTCCTTGCCCCAGCGTTGCGTCACGGCCGGCCACGCGGCGACCAGCCGTTGCGCGCGATCCGGCAGCGTGTCGCCATTGCGCTCGCGACCGAATTCGATCTCCATGCCGTTGGCCAGCTTCACCGTCCAGGCGTAGCGCGAGGACAGGCTCACCTCCTCGGGCGCCGAGTCGAGCGGCGCGAGCCACTTCGCGAAGTCGCGATAGCGCTGCACCACCTCCCTCGCGCTGCCGTCCGGTCCGTCGAAGGCCGGCAGTTCCTCGTCGAGTTCGCCCTGGTTGGCCGTGAACAGCTCGCCGTCGGTGCTGACCAGCTGGTCGCTGCCCCAGGTACCCAGCGGCTTGTACTCCTCCAGCGTGACAGCCAGCGCGTTCGGCCAGACCCGCCGCACGCTGGCGTGGCGCACCCACGGCATCTGCTCGAACGCGACGCGCGCGGTGTCGAGATCGACCGTGAAGAAATTGCCCTTCAGCCGCCCGACCACGCCGGCGCGCACGGTGGGCGCGTTGATGTGCTCGGTGTCGCCGTCGATCAGGATCGTCCGCAGCGCGAAAGCCGGGCGCTGGATCAGCCAGTAGCAGCCCGCCGCCGTGCAACCGAGCAGCAGCAGCGCGTAGAGCGCGCTGGCCGCGAGGTTGAGTTGGCGAACGTTGTTCCACATGGTTGCGTCCCGTGTCCCGTCAGTCTTCGAGCGTCATGGCCAGCACCTTCACCACCAGCTCCGAGTAGCTGATGCCGACCGCGCGCGCCGCCTTGGGCGGCAGCGAGTGGTCGGTCATGCCCGGCGCGGTGTTCACTTCCAGGAAATACGGGTTGCCCGCGGCGTCGAGCATGAAGTCGGCGCGCCCCCAGTCGGTGCAGCCCAGCACGTCGAAGGCTCGGCGCGCCAGGCGCTTGACTTCGGCTTCGCGGCCAGCCTCGATGCCGCAAGGAATCAGGTACTGCGTGTCGTCGGCGATGTACTTCGCGTGGTAGTCGTAGAACTCGCCGGCCGGCACGATGCGGATCACCGGCAGGTCCAGGTCGCCGGCGATGCAGGCGGTGTACTCGCCGCCGCCCTCGATGCTCTTCTCGACCAGCACGATCTTGTCGTGCCGCGCGGCCTCGTCGAGCGCGGCAGGCAGCGCCGCCGCGTCCTTGACCTTGATCACCGCCACGCTCGAGCCCTCGCTGGCCGGCTTCACGAACAGCGGCAGGCCCAGCTTCGCGACGATTTCCGGCGCGCGCGCGGCGTAGTCGTCGCCGCGCAGCACCACCTCGAACGGCGGCGTGGGGATGCCGGTCTGCTGCCAGACCAGCTTGGTGCGGAACTTGTCGAGGCCGAGCGCCGAGCCGAGCACGCCGGTGCCGGTGTAGCGGATGCCGTAGAAGTCGAGCGCGCCCTGGATCTGGCCGTTCTCGCCGTAGCCGCCGTGCAGCGCGTTGAAGGCGCGCACGTAGCCTTCGTCCTTGAGCGCGGCCAGCGGCCGCTCGGACGGATCGAACGGATGCGCGTCGATGCCGGCCTCGCGCAGCCCCTGCACGACCAGCGTGCCCGATTTCAGCGATACCTCGCGCTCGGCGGACACGCCGCCCAACAGTACCGCCACCTTGCCGAAACGTTTCGGATCGATCCCGCTCATGTCATCCCTTCTGTTGCTGTTGCTGCGCGATCCGGCCCGGCACCGCGCCGATCGAACCCGCGCCCATCGTGATCACCACATCGCCGGCGCGCACCACCTGGGCGAGCGCGGCCGGGACCTCGTCGACGCCGGCCACGAAGCTCGGATCGACCCGGCCGATCTCGCGCAGCGCGCGCGACAGGGCCTCGCCGCTGGCGGTCGGGATCGCCGCCTCGCCGGCCGCGTAGACCTCGGTCAGCACCAGCGCGTCGACGGTCGACAGCACGTTGACGAAATCCTCGAAGCAGTCGCGCGTGCGCGTATAGCGATGCGGCTGGAACGCCAGCACCAGCCGGCGGCCCGGGAACGCGCCGCGCGCCGCGGCGATGGTGGCCGCCATCTCGACCGGGTGATGGCCGTAGTCGTCGATCAGCGTGTAGCTGCCGCCGTCGGCCGCGGCGAGTTCGCCGTAGCGCTGGAAGCGCCGGCCCACGCCGTTGAAGTCGGCCAGCGCCTGCTGGATCGCCGCGTCCGCCACGCCGAGATCGGTGGCGATCGCGATCGCCGCCAGCGCGTTCTGCACGTTGTGCAGACCCGGCAGGTTCAGCACCACCGGCAGCGGCGCGTGGCCGTCGCGGATCACCGTGAAGTGCATGCGGCCGTCGCGCGCGTCGACCTGCTCGGCCCGCACCTCGGCGTCGGGCGACAGGCCGTAGCGCACCACCGGCTTGGAGATGAAGGGAATGATCTGGCGCACGTTCGGATCGTCGACGCAGACCACCGCGCTGCCGTAGAACGGCAGCCGCTGGGTGAATTCGATGAAGGCCTGCTTCAGGCGCGCGAAATCGTGCCCGTAGGTATCCATGTGGTCTTCATCGATGTTGGTGATCACCTCGATGACGGGATACAGGTTCAGGAACGAGGCATCCGACTCGTCCGCCTCGGCCACGATGAAGTCGCCCGAGCCGAGCCGCGCGTTGGCGCCGGCGCTGATCAGGCGGCCGCCGATCACGAAGGTCGGGTCCAGGCCGCCCGCGGCCAGCACGCTGGCCACCAGGCTGGTGGTGGTGGTCTTGCCGTGGGTGCCGGCGATCGCGATGCCCTGCTTCAGGCGCATCAGCTCGGCCAGCATCACCGCGCGCGGCACGATCGGCACGCGCAGCCGGCGCGCGGCTAGCACCTCGGGATTGTCCGAGCGCACCGCGGTGGACACCACCACGGCGTTCGCCCCCTCGATATTGGCCGCGTCGTGGCCGATCGCCACGCGCGCGCCGAGCGCCTCGAGCCGCTCGGTCACGGCATTGCGCGACAGGTCGGAGCCGCTGACCTGGTAGCCCAGATTGACCAGCACCTCGGCGATGCCGCTCATGCCAGCACCGCCGATGCCGACGAAATGGATGTGTTTGACGATGTGTTTCATGACTTCGATTCCAGGTTCGCGCCCGCGGCCTGCGCGCACACGCGCGCGACCACATCGGTGGCATCGGGCTTCGCAAGCGAGCGCGAACGTTCGGCCATCTGCGCGAGCGAGTCGCGCGTCTGGCCGCGCAGCCAGTCGGCGAGCAGCTCGGCCGACAGGTCGCGTTGTTGTACGAGGACCGCCGCGCCCTGGTCGGCCAGGAAGGCGGCGTTGGTGGTCTGGTGATCGTCGACCGCGTGCGGGAACGGCACGAACAACGCGGCTACGCCCACCGCGGCGATCTCCGAGACCGTCATCGCGCCGGAGCGGCAGATCACCAGGTCGGCGTTCGCATAGGCCGCGGCCATGTCGTCGATGAAGGGCAGCAGCTCGACGTCCTGGCCGGCCGCGAGCCCTGCCGCGTCGTAGTTCGCGCGCAGCGCGTCGATATGCTTGGCGCCGGCCTGGTGCACCACCCGCGGGCGG
Organism: Burkholderia sp. Ax-1720; assembly: GCF_011753035.1. NCBI lineage: Bacteria > Pseudomonadati > Pseudomonadota > Betaproteobacteria > Burkholderiales > Burkholderiaceae > Burkholderia > Burkholderia sp. Ax-1720. Next base: position 33,593 of record NZ_VWWK01000039.1, read on the forward strand.
CTTTCGGGCGAGAGCAGCGCCAGCGCGCGGGGCACGACTTCGTTGAGCGCGGCCGCGCCCAGGCTGCCGCCCACCACCAGCAGGCGCAGCGGGCCGCTGCGCGCGGCGTAGCGCGCGGCCGGCAGCGCGCAATGCGCGAGCTCGTCGCGAATCGGGTTGCCGGTCCACTCGGCCTTCGGCAAGGCACCGGGGAAGGCCACCAGCACGCGCCGGGCCAGCTTGGCCAGCACCTTGTTGGCCAGGCCGCCGACCGAATTCTGCTCGTGCAGCACCAGCGGGCGGCCGGTCAGCGCGGTCATCACGCCGGCCGGGAAGGTGATGTAGCCGCCCATGCCGAGCACCACGTCGGGCTGCACGCGGCGCAATGCGCCGAGGCTCTGCGCGCAGGCGCGCAGCAGGTTGAAGGGCAGCGTCAGCTTGGTCTTCAGGCCCTTGCCGCGCAGCCCGCCGAAGCGCACCGGCTCCATCGGAATGCCGTGCTTGGGCACCAGGCTCGCTTCCATGCCGGCCGGATTGCCGAGCCACACCACGCGCCAGCCCTGCGCCTCCATCCGATGGGCGACGGCCAGCCCCGGGAACACGTGGCCCCCGGTGCCGCCTGCCATCACCATCAGCGTGCGCGGTTTGGCGCTCATATCTTGCCTCCGCGCATCAGCACCCGGTTCTCGTAGTCGACGCGCAGCAGCACCGCCAGCGAGATGCAGTTGAGCAGGATGCCCGAGCCGCCGTAGCTGACCAGCGGCAGCGTGAGGCCCTTGGTCGGCAGCAGGCCGAGGTTCACGCCCATGTTGATGAAGGCTTGCGCGCCGAACCAGATGCCGACGCCCTTGGCCATCAGCCCCGCGAAGGTGCGGTCGAGCGCGAGCGCCTGGCGGCCGATCTCGAAGGCCCGGCGCACGATCCAGTAGAACAGCAGGATCACCACCAGCACGCCGACGAAGCCGAGCTCCTCGCCGATCACGGCGAGGATGAAGTCGGTATGCGCCTCGGGCAGGTAGTTGAGCTTCTCGACGCTGCCGCCCAGGCCGACGCCGAACCACTCGCCGCGACCGAAGGCGATCAGCGAGTGGGTGAGCTGGTAGGCCTTGCCCTGCGCGTAGCGCTCGTCCCAGGGATCGAGATAGGCGAAGATCCGCTCGCGCCGCCAGGGCGAGAGCCAGACCAGCATCGTGAAGGTGCCGACCGCGGTGGCCACCAGGCCGCCGAACAGCTTGCCGTTCACGCCGCCGAGGAACAGCACGCCCATCGCGATCGCGGCCACCACCATGAAGGCGCCCATGTCGGGCTCGAGCAGCAGCAGCATGCCGACCAGGCCGACCGCGGCCGCCATCGGCATGAAGCCCTTGGCGAAGCTCTGCATGTACTCCTGCTTGCGCACCGTGTAGTTGGCCGCGTAGATCGTCACCGCGAGCTTCATGATCTCGGACGGCTGCATATTGGTGATGCCGAGCGGAATCCAGCGGCGCGCGCCGTTCACGCCCTTGCCGACGTGCGGCACCAGCACGATCGCCAGGGCCACCAGCGCCAGCAGGAACAGGTGCGGCGCGTACTTGTCCCAGGTCGCGATCGGCACCCGGAACGCGAACACGGCCGCCACGAAGGCGACCGTCAGCGACACGATATGGCGCAGCAGGAAGGCATAGTCGTGATAGGCGGCGTACTTCGGCGAATCGGGCATCGCGATCGACGCCGAATAGACCATCACCACGCCGAGCCCGAGCAGGGCGATCGCCACCCACATCAGCGAGTAGTCGAAGTCGAGCATGCGCGAGCGCGTCGGGCGCACCCCGCCGAGGCCGGCGGCCAGGCCGCTGGCGGCCGAGGCGGCGCGGCCGGTGGCGGCACGGGCGACGGAGGCGGCACCGCCGGCCTCGCGCTGGCCGATGAAACGGGAGACGAAACGGTCGGACCAGCTCATAGCGTCGTACCTCGATCGAGTGCGATGTCCTCGAGTGCGCTGCGGAACACGGCGGCGCGATGCGCGTAGCCGGTGAACATGTCGAAGCTCGCGCAGGCCGGCGACAGCAGCACCACGTCGCCGGGCTCGGCCATCATGCTGGCGGCCTGCACGGCCGCCTCGAGCGTGGCGTGTTCGACCAGCGGCACGCCGGTCTCGGCAAGCGCCTCGCGAATCAGCGGCGCGTCGCGGCCGATCAGCATCACGGTCCGGCACCAGCGCGCCACGGGCGCCGCGAGCGGCGCGAACGCCTGGCCCTTGCCGTCGCCGCCGGCGATCAGCACAGTGCGTTGCGCCAGGCCGTCGAGCGCGGCGACCGTCGCGCCGACATTGGTGCCCTTGCTGTCGTCGACGTAGTCGACTCCGTCGAGCGAGGCGATCAGCTCGACGCGATGGGCTTCGCCGCGGTATTCGCGCAGGCCGTGCAGCAGGGCGGCGGGCGGCAGCTCGATCGCGCGCGCCAGCGCGAACGCGGCCAGCGCGTTCGCGGCGTTATGCAGGCCGCGGATGCGCAGCGCGTCGGCCGGCATCAGCCGCTTGGAAACCAGGTTCGGCGCGGCGGCGGCCTCGGCCTTGCGGCGACGCGGCGAGACCGGTTCGTCGTTGCCGTCGCGATCGACCGCTTCCACCAGCCAGTTGATGCCGTTGTCGCGCGCGAGGCCGTAATCGCCCTCGCGGCTCGGCTCGTCCAGGCCGAAGGTGACGACGCGCGGCGCGTCGGCGGCGGCGGCCGGCGGCACGAACTTCATGACTTCGGCGTCGCCGCGGTTGAGCACGCGTACCGTGCGCGGCCCGAAGACGCGGCCCTTGGCGGCCGCGTAGGCCTCGAAGCCGCCATGCCAGTCGAGGTGATCCTGCGTGATGTTGAGCACGGTGGCCGCGTCGGGCGCGAAGCTTTCCGCGCTGTCCAGCTGGAAGCTCGACAGCTCGAGCACCCACACGTCCGGCAGCGCGGCCGCGTCGATCGCGGCCGAGAGCTTGTCGAGCATGGCCGGGCTGATATTGCCCGCCACCGCCACCGAGCGTCCGGCGCGTTCGCAGAGCAGCCCGGTCAGGCTGGTGGTGGTGGTCTTGCCATTGGTGCCCGTGATCGCCAGCACCTTGGGCGCGTAACCGTTCGCGGCCAGCGCCGCCAGCGCGCGCGCGAAGAATTCGAGTTCGCCCCACACCGGGATGCCGCGTTCGCGCGCGGCCGCCAGCAGCGAGGCCAGCGCGGGCTCCTGCGGCGACAGGCCCGGGCTCAGGGCGACCAGTTCGATGCCACCGTCGAGCAGAGCGGGCGAGAACGAACCGCCGACGAATTCCGCCTCGGCGACGGTCTCGCGCAGCGCGGCAAGATTCGGCGGCGCCTCGCGCGTATCCGCGATCCGCAGCGGACAGGCGTGCCTCGCGCACCAACGCGCGATCGCGAGACCCGATTCACCGAGCCCCAGCACCAGCACCATCGGCCGTTGCCGATCTCCAAACATCTCGCCAGACATCCTTGCTATCCCTTTACCGCAGCTTGAGGGTGGACAAACCGAACAGACAGAGCATCAGGGTGATGATCCAGAAGCGCACCACCACCTGCGTTTCCTTCCAGCCGGACAATTCGAAATGGTGATGCAGCGGCGCCATCTTGAAGATGCGGCGCCCTTCGCCGTAGCGGCGCTTGGTGTACTTGAACCAGGTGACCTGCAGCATCACGGAGAGCGTTTCGGCGACGAAGATCCCGCCCATGATGAACAGCACGATTTCCTGGCGCACGATCACCGCCACCGTGCCGAGCGCGCCGCCCAGCGCCAGCGCGCCGACGTCGCCCATGAACACCTGCGCGGGGTGCGTGTTGTACCAGAGGAAGGCCAGGCCCGCGCCGCCCATCGCCGAGCAGAAGATCAGCAGCTCGCCGGCGCCGGGGATGTGCGGGAACAGCAGGTATTTCGAGTAGACCGAGCTGCCCATCACGTAGGCGAAGATGCCCAGCGAGGAACCCACCAGCACCACCGGCATGATCACCAGGCCGTCGAGGCCGTCGGTGAGGTTGACGGCATTGCTCGCGCCGACGATCACCAGGTAGGTCAGCGCGATGAAGCCCCACACGCCGAGCGGATAGCTGATCGACTTGAGGAAGGGCAGCATCAGGTCGGCGCGCGCCGGCAGGCCCATCGACAGGCCGCTGCGCACCCAGGCCATGAACAGGTCGAACACGCGCACGTTGCTGGCTTCCGAGACGCTGAAGGCGAGGTAGACCGCCGCGAACAGCCCGATCAGCGATTGCCAGAAATACTTCTCCTTCGACGACATGCCGCGCGGGTCCTTGTGGACCACCTTGCGGTAGTCGTCGACCCAGCCGACCACGCCGAAGCCGAAGGTGACCAGCATCACGATCCAGATGAAACGGTTGGTCAGGTCGCCCCACAGCAGGGTCGCGACCGCGATGCCGATCAGGATCAGCACGCCGCCCATGGTCGGCGTGCCCGATTTCACCAGGTGCGTCTGCGGGCCGTCCTTGCGCACGGCCTGGCCGACCTTCATTTCGGTCAGCTTGCGGATCACCCAGGGGCCACAGACCAGGCCGATGCCCAGCGCGGTGATGGTGGCCATCACCGCACGGAACGTCAGGTATGTGAACAAGCGCAAAAAGCTTGCGTCACCTTGCAGCCATTGCGCCAGCGCCAGCAACATTGCTTACTTTCCTTCTCAGTGTGCGCCGGGCGTCACGCCCGTCGCGGGTTGGTTCGTCAGCGCGTCGACCACGCGCTCCATGCGCGTATAGCGCGAGCCCTTCACCAGCACCGTCGCCGCCGCGCCGAAGCCGGCCGCGTCGAGGGCCGCGAGCAGCGCGCCGACATCGTCGAAATGCCGGGTCGTGTCGCCATAGGCCGCGCAGGCGTCGCGCGTGGCATCGCCCGTCGCATACAGCGCGTCGATGCCGCGTTCGCGCGCGTAGGCGCCGATCTCGCGATGGAAGGCCGGCCCTTCGTCGCCAACCTCGCCCATCTCGCCGATCACCAGCACGCGCGGCGAGGCCTGCTGGGCCAGCACGTCGATCGCGGCCCGCATCGAATCGGGGTTCGCGTTGTAGGTGTCGTCGATCAGCATCGCGCCCGCCAGCGAGCCGACGGCCGCGCGCTTGACCTGCAGGCGCCCCTTCACCGGCTCGAAGGCTTCCAGGCCGGTGCGGATCGCCTCGAGCGCGATGCCGGAGGCGAGCGCCGCGGCCGTGGCCGCCAGCGCGTTGCGGGCGTTGTGCGCGCCGAGCGCCTGCAGGCGCACCTCGACGCGCCCGGCCGGCGTCTCGATCGCCAGCACGCCGCCCGACATGGTTCCGGTCACGGCGGCAGCCGTGCTTCGGTCCGCGTCGTTCAGCGCGAAATCGAGAATCGCGTTGCCGGTCGCCGCGACGCGCCAGATGCCCGCGTACTTGTCGTCGGCCGGAAACACCGCGACGCCGTCCGGCGCCAGCGCGTGGATCACCGACGCGTGTTCCAGCGCGACCGCCTCGACGGTCGCCATGAATTCCTGGTGCTCGCGCTGCGCGTTGTTCACCAAGGCGACCGTCGGCGCGGCGATCTTCGCGAGCGTCTGCGTCTCGCCGGGATGGTTCATCCCCAGCTCGATCACGGCGAGCCGGTGCGCGGCGCTCAGGCGCAACAGCGTCAGCGGCAGGCCGATGTCGTTGTTGAAGTTGCCGGCCGTCGACAGGCGAGCGTCGATGCCGACCGCGGCCGCGAAGATCGAGGCGATCATCTCCTTGACCGTGGTCTTGCCGTTGCTGCCGGTCACCGCCACCAGCGGGATCGCGAAACGCTGGCGCCAACCGTGCGCCAGCATGCCCAGCGCCAGGCGCGTATCGGCCACCTGCAGTTGCGGCAGCGAGGCCGGCGCGCCTTCGCGCGACACCAGCGCCGCGTTCGCGCCGCGCGCGGCCACGTCGGCCAGGAAGTCGTGCGCGTCGAAACGCTCACCCTTGAGCGCGACGAACAGGTCGCCCTCGCCCACGCTGCGGCTGTCGGTGGACACGCGCGAGAACGAGACGTTCCCGTCGCCCGTCACGATGGCGCCCGGAATCAGCGCGGCGGCCTGCTGGAGCGTCAGCATCGTCATTCGCCGCCTCCGTGTGCCTGCGTCGCGCGCGCGGCCAATGCCAGCCGCGCGTGATCCTGATCCGAGAACTCCCGCTTCTTGCCCATGATTTCCTGTGTTGCCTCGTGTCCCTTGCCGGCCAGCAGCACCACGTCCTCGCGCGCGGCGCCTCGCACCGCCTGCAGGATCGCGCTGGCGCGGTCCTCGATGCGCAGCGCGGCGGCGGGCGTCTTCATGCCGGCCACGATCTGCTCGAGGATCGCCAGTGGCGGCTCGCTGCGTGGGTTGTCGCTGGTCACCACCACGCGATCGGCGAGCCGCTCGGCGATGCCGCCCATCAGCGGACGCTTGGTCGCGTCGCGATCGCCGCCGCAGCCGAACATGCAGACCAGCGCGCCGCCGCGCGCCTCGGCGATCGGCCGCAAGGCCTCCAGCGTCTTCTCCAGCGCATCCGGCGTGTGTGCGTAATCGACCACCACCAGCGGTTCGTCGTTGGCGACCCGGCCGCCGAGCCGCTGCATGCGGCCATTGACCGACTCGAGCCTGCGCAGTTCGGCCAGCGCGGCCTCGAACGGCACGTCGGCGACCAGCAGCGTGCCGAGCACGGCCAGCAGGTTGCTGACATTGAACAGGCCGAGCGTGCCGACCTCGACCTCGGCCGAACCCCATGAGGATTCGAGCCGGAACGCCGTGCCCGTCGCGGTCGCGCGCACCTCGTGCGCGATCAGTTGGCGATCGGCCTCGGGCGCATCGGCGCGCTCGTCGATGCCGTAGGCAACGGTGCGCACGCGTCCCGCCAGCGTGGCGAGCAGGCGGGCGCCTGCCGCGTCGTCGCGGTTGACCACGGCATGACGCAGCCCGCGCCAGGCGAACAGCTTCGCCTTGGCGGCCTCGTAGGCCTCGAAGGTCCGGTGGTAGTCGAGATGATCCTGGGTCAGGTTGGTGAACACGGCGACGTCGAACGCGGTGCCGTTGACGCGGCCCTGCTGCAGCGCGTGCGAGGACACCTCCATGGCCACCGCCTTGGCACCCTCGTCGCGCAGTTGCGCGAGGCTGCGCTGCAATTGCGGCGCATCGGGCGTGGTGAAGCCGGTCGCGACCAGGCGTCCCGGCATGCCGCTGCCGAGCGTGCCGATCACCGCGCAGGGGGTGCGCAGCGCGCTCAGCGCGGTGGCGATCCATTGCGTGCAGGAGGTCTTGCCGTTGGTGCCGGTCACGCCGACCGCGAACATCGCGTCGCTCGGGTCGCCGTACCAGCCGCTGGCGATCTCGCCGGCCAACGCGCCGAGATCCGGCACCGCGTGCGTGACGGCGGGGTCGAGAGCCTCGATCGCGAAACCGTCGGGCTGCACCAGCACGGCCGCCGCGCCGCGCGCCAGCGCACCGGCGATATGCGAGCGGTTGTCGACGCCGTCCACGGCATAGGCCAGGAACACGTCGCCCGCCTGCACGGCGCGCGAATCGGAATACAGGTTCGCGCCGGGCTGCGCATGCGCGCGCAGCCACGCGAGCGCGGCTGCGATGGTGGAGTGCGCCGGATGGGAACTGCGGACGGCGCTCATCGAACGACTCCTGGGCGATTGTGTGCCGAACTCGACACGCTGAGATGGCTCGCGGGCAGCGCGGCCAGCTTCTGCGCGCCGGCGGATTTCGGTGCGCCGGGTGCCGGCGCCGTGTCGTCGGACACCACCAGCTGCTTGACCGGCATGTTGGGCGGCACGTTCAGCGCGCGCAGCGTATCGCCGACGATCGCCGAGAACACGGGCCCCGAAACCTGGCCGCCGAAGTGGCTGCCCGCGGTCGGTTCGTCGACCGACACGGCGACCACGATGCGCGGATTCGGCATCGGCGCCATGCCGACGAAGGAGGCGCGGTACTTCTTGTGGTCGTAGCCGCGGCCGACCTGCTTGTAGGCCGTGCCGCTCTTGCCGCCGACGCGATAGCCCGGCACCGCCGCGTCGGGCGAGGTGCCGTTCTTGGTGACCACGCTCTCCAGCATCTCGCGCACTTCGCGGGCGGTGGTCGGCGAGAACACCTGCGGGCCTTGCGGCGGCTGGGTCTCGCTGGCCTTGAAGATCGACAGCGGCATCAGTTCGCCGTCGTGCGCGATCGCCGTGTAGGCATGCGCGAGCTGGAACAACGAGACCGACAGGCCATAACCGTAGGACATGGTGGCCTGCTCGATGCGGCGCCAGCTCTTCCAGGGCCGCAGGCGGCCTGCCGCCGCGCCGGGAAAACCGACCTTCGGCGCCTGGCCGAGACCGATGCTGGTATACATATTCCACATTTCCTCGGGCCGCATCGTCATGGCGATCTTGGTCGCGCCGATGTTGCTCGATTTCTGGATCACGCCGCCCACCGTCAGCACGCCGAAACCGGCATCGTCCGAGATCGGCGCGCCGTCCAGCACGAAATGGCCGTTGCCGGTGTCGACCAGCGTGGTCGGCGAGACCCGATGCAGGTCCAGCGCGAGCGACACCGTGAACGGCTTCATGATCGAGCCGGGCTCGAACACGTCGGTCAGCACGCGGTTGCGCAGCTGCTCGCCGGTCAGGTGGGAGCGGTCGTTCGGGTTGTAGGTTGGGTAGTTGACCAGCGACAGCACCTCGCCGGTGCGCACGTCGACCACGATCGCCGCGCCGGCCTTGGCGTGGAATTTGTCGACGGCGGCCTTCAGGTTCGCGTAGGTGATGTACTGGATCTTGCTGTCGATCGAGAGGTCGACGTCGGTGCCGTTGTGCGGCGGCATCTGCTCGTCGACATCCTCGACGATATGCCCGACGCGATCCTTGATCACGTGGCGGCTGCCCGGGATGCCGGCCAGCATCTTCTGGTCGGCCAGCTCGACGCCTTCCTGCCCCTCGTCCTCGACGTTGGTGAAGCCGATCAGGTGGGCCGTGATCTCCCCTTCCGGGTAGAAACGCTTGTATTCGTTGCGAGCGTAGATGCCGGGGATATCGAGCGCGGCGACCTTGTCGGCCACCTCGATCGGCACCTGCCGCTTCACGTAGACGAAGCTCTTGTCCTCGGACAGCTTGCGACGCAGCTCGGTCGAGCTCATGTCGAGCAACTGGCCGAGCTGGGTGAGCTTGTCGGCGCCGAGATCGTCCGGCACTGATTCGGGAATCGCCCAGATGGCGCGCACCGGCAGGCTGGTGGCCAGCACCAGTCCGTTGCGGTCGAGGATCTTGCCGCGCGTGGCCGGCAATTCGAGCGTGCGCTGATAACGGCTCTCGCCCTGCTTCTGGTAGAAGGCGTTGCCGGGCCCCTGGATCCAGAAGGCGCGCGCGGCCAGGGCCACGAAGGCCATGAACAGCATGAAGACCACCAGCTTCGAGCGCCACATCGGCAGGTGCACCGACAGCACCGGGCTCGACGCGAACTTGACGCTCGATTTCGCGCTCGACTTCGACTGGCGCTGTTTCATCGTCCGCTCCCCGGGCCACCGGCCGCGGCCGAACTCGGCAGCGGCGCGTCGACGGCCTTCGCGGCGCCGTTGGGCAGCGTCAGGTACTGGGTGCGGCCGGTCACGATCGGCTGCATCTTGAGCGAATCGTTGGCGAGCTGCTCGATACGCGACGTCTTGGACAAGGCGCTCTGCTGATACTGCAGCTGCGCGTAGTCCTGCTGGAGCTGGTGCTCCTGCGATTGCGCGCGCTGCAGCTGGAAGAAGATCTGGCGCTGCTGGTTGGTCGAGTTGACCACCGACAAGGCGCAGCCCATCACGATGATCAGCAGGAAGATGTTGAGGCGGTTCATGGCGCGACGCGCTCCGCGATGCGCATCACGGCGGACCGGGCACGCGGATTGGCGGCGACTTCGGCCTCGCCCGGGAACTTGCGCCCGAGCAGCTTCAGGGGCGGCGAAGGGAGGTCGACGGCACGGATCGGCAGGCGGCGGTCGACCGCCGGCGCACTCGCGTGCGCCTGCATGAAACGTTTGACGATCCGATCCTCGAGCGAATGAAAGCTGATCACGACCAGCCGCCCCCCTTGCTCCAACGACGACAACGCGGACTCTAGAACGACCTGCAGGTCCGCAAGCTCTTGATTGACGTGAATCCGTATAGCCTGAAAGGTGCGGGTTGCCGGATCCTTGCCTTTCTCACGTGTCTTGACGGCGTGACCCACGATTTGGGCAAGCTCGCCCGTGCTGTCGAGGGGCCCGAGACGATCGGATTCTGCCCGGCGAGCAACAAGCGCCTTTGCAATCTGAAAAGCAAACCGTTCTTCCCCATAATCTCGTATCACCTCCGTCAGTTCCTGCAGCGACGCGCGGGCCAGCCAGTCGGCCGCCGATTCGCCACGTGTCGTGTCCATCCGCATGTCGAGCGGGCCGTTCGCGCGAAAACTGAAACCGCGCTCGGGATCGTCGATCTGCGGCGAGGACACGCCCAGATCCAGCAGCACGCCCGTCACGCGACCCACGCCGCGTTCGGCGAGCGCGCCGCCGAGCGACGCAAAACTGTCATGCACGATCGAGAAGCGCGTATCGCCGATCCGGCTGGCCGTCTCGATCGCCAGCGGATCCTTGTCGAAGGCGATCAGCCGGCCGCCTTCCGCCAGCCGGTCGAGCACCAGGCGGCTATGGCCGCCGCGACCGAAGGTGCCGTCGACATAGATGCCGTCGGGCCGCGTCACGAGCGCGTCCACCGCCTCGTCGAGCAGCACCGTGCGGTGCTGGAATTCGTTTCCCATCGCGGGCGTCTCCGTCACCGCAATCAGAACGTGAAGTTCTTCAGCGCATCGGGCATGCCCTGCGCCATCGCCGCCTGCTCCTTCGCGGTGTAGGTCTGCGAATCCCACAGCTCGAAGTGACTACCCATTCCCAACAACATGACTTCCTTTTCCAGCCCGGCTGCCATGCGCAGCTCGGGCGATACGAGAATCCGGCCCGCGCTGTCGAGATCGACATCCGACGCGTTGCCGAGAAAAATGCGGCGCCACCAGTGCGCGTCCATCGGCAGCGCGGCGATCTTGGCGCGGAATACTTCCCATTCGGGGCGCGGAAACAGCAACAGGCAGCCGTCCGGGTGCTTGGTCACAGTCACCCGTCCTTCTGCCTGTCCTTGCAGCGCTTCGCGATAGCGAGACGGCACCGACATCCGTCCTTTCGCATCGAGCGTCAGCGCCGACGCCCCTTGGAACACTTTCCGCTCTCCCGATCGGGGTGCCTCGGCACCCGCCCAATTGGCTCAGAATCTACCCGGAACCGCTCTCTGGATCACACAAAAATACACTTTCTCACACTGTCTCCCACTTTAGAGGAAGGGTCAGGGACGGTCAAGGGAGGCCAACGATTTTTTGACGAATTTTGTTAGTTAGAACAAGGACTTACGTGCAAGTCCTCAAGCCGACCCTCAAACCAAAACTCGTTATAAATTAATGAGCTAGTGCAACTTGTGAATGTGATACGTGAAAAGTCGCGCGCAAGGCGGTGTGAGGGCGGGGGTTCGGCGGGCGGGAAAGTCCGGATTCTCGGGGTGGGACGGTGGACGCGGCAACCGCCGCGCCCCACCGCGGATGCTACAGATAGTAGGCAGTCCTCGTCATGACTTTCGAGGCGGCCTGCATCAGCCAGCGAGCCGGCATCGGCAGCTCGGCGCCGCCCGCGTCGGCGGCGGTGCGGCCGTGTTTGGCCTCGTCGTCACGCATCTGCTCGACGATCGCGCGCGAGGCGGTATCGCCGCTCGGCAGCTCGGACAGATGACTGTCCAGGTGCCGCTCGACCTGGCGCTCCGTCTCGGCCATGAAGCCCAGGCTTGCCCTGTCGCCGAGCCGCCCGGCCACCAGGCCGATCGCGAGCGCCCCGCCGTACCAGAGCGGGTTGAGCAGGCTCGGCCGCGAGTCCAGCGAGCGCAGCCGCTGCATGGTCCAGGCGAGGTGATCCTCCTCCTCGCGCGCCGATTCCTCGAACAGCGCCTTCAGCGACGGCGACGAGGTCGACAGCTTCTGCGCCTGGTACAGCGCCTGCGCGCAGACCTCGCCGACATGGTTGACGCGCATCAGCCCGGCCGCGTGCTTGCGCGCCTCGGCATCCAGTTCCGGCGACGTGTCGTCGGCCGGCACGGGCAAGGGACGCGTCATGCGACTCACGCCCGCGATCGCTCGCAGGCCCCGGTCGAATTCATTGATCAGTTCATCGAACAGCATTCGCTACCTCCGGTCAGCCGCCCCGCGGCAGGCGTTTCGTCAGTTGTTTGTTGCAATAACTGAACCGATTCTGCCGCGAACATTGCGGTAAACCCCCGATTTTAACCATTGTTGCCAAAAGGAAACATGAGTCGGCTCACGCCGGGCTTTTGCTTTTTCGTGAAAAAGCCTTGCGCTACAGTACGACCGGCTACTCAGAAGTACGGCGGGGCACCCGATCAATGAAAACCATACGCCCCGCCAGATAAAAATCATTCTGTAATCCTTGGAGATCGTTGAATGAAAAAGTCGCTTCTCGCGCTCGTCGCGCTGAGTGCGTTTGCTGGCGCGGCCCACGCGCAGAGCAGCGTCACGCTGTACGGCATCATCGATGCCGGCATTCTCTTCAACAACAATGCGAATGGCGCCCGACAGTGGCAACAGTCGAGCGGCGTGCTGCAGGGCAGCCGCTGGGGCCTGAAAGGCGCCGAGGATCTCGGCGGCGGGCTCAAGGCCATCTTCGTGCTCGAAAACGGCTTCAGCATCTCGAATGGCTCGCTCGGCCAGGGTGGCGCGATGTTCGGCCGGCAAGCCTACGTCGGCCTGTCGAGCGATTCGCTGGGCAAGGTCACGCTGGGTCGCCAATACGACTCGGTGGTCGACTACACCGGCGCACTCGCCACCGGCAGCCAGTGGGCGGGCTATATCGGCGCGCACCCGGGCGACCTCGACAACATGAACAACGCCAACCGCGTCAACAACGCGGTCAAGTACACCAGCCCGGTGTATGGCGGCTTCCAGTTCGGCGGCTTGTACAGCCTGGGCGGCGTGGCCGGCCAGCCGGGCCGCAACCAGATCTTCTCGGTCGGTGCCGGCTACAACAACGGCCCGCTCGCCCTGGGCGTCGGTTACGTGAACGCGCGCAACCCGAACTACTCGTTCTTCGGCAACAACCCGAACGCGAACACGGCCACCTCGACCTCGGGCCTGAACATGACGAGCCCGGTCTACCGCGGCTACGCCTCGGCCAACACGCTCGAGATCGTCGGCGCGGCCGGCGCCTACTCGATCGGCGCGGCCACGCTCGGCTTCACCTACAGCTACACGCGTTTCGACGCGGTCGGCTCGACCGGCGGCACGGGCCTGAACCCGCTGAACCTGCGCGGCGACGCCGTGTTCAACAACGTCGAAGCGAACTTCAAGTACCAGCTGACCCCGGCGCTGCTGGCCGGTATCGCCTACGACTACACGCGCGGCTCGAAGGTCAACGGCCAGTCGGCGGCGCAGTATCACCAGGTGAACCTGGGCGTCGACTACTTCCTGTCCAAGCGCACCGATCTGTATGCGATCGGCGTCTATCAGCACGCGCTCGGCTATGATTCGACCGGCAACCGCGCGGTCGCGTCGATCAACAACATCACGGCCTCGGCCACGCCGAACCAGGTGGCCGCCCAGGTCGGCATCCGTCACAAGTTCTGACGAACAAGCGTGGAATAACGATACGTAGCAGCCTCGAAGGCGCCCCGCGGGGCGCCTTTTTTCTTGGCCACTTTCGGCGCGCACGAGCGACTGGCCTCCAAACGAAAACGGGCGCCGCTCACGCGACGCCCGTCGAGGTGGAAGCCCGCCCGGATCAGACCTTGCCGTCGCGCAGTTCGCGGCGCAGGATCTTGCCGACATTGGTCTTCGGCAGTTCAGTGCGGAATTCGATGAAGCGCGGCCGCTTGTAGCCCGTCAATCGTTCCTTGCAGTAGGCAATGATGTCCTGGTCGGTCAGTGCCGGATCCTTCTTCACCACGAACAGCTTCACGGCCTCGCCAGAATGCTCGTCGGGCACGCCCACCGCGGCGACCTCGAACACGCCCGGATGCGAGGCCACCACGTCCTCCACCTCGTTCGGATAGACGTTGAAGCCCGAGACCAGGATCATGTCCTTCTTGCGATCGACGATCTTCACGTAGCCGCGCTCGTCCATCACGCCGATATCGCCGGACTTGAAGAAGCCGTCGGTCATCATGACCTTGGCGGTTTCGTCGGGGCGATTCCAGTAACCCGCCATCACCTGCGGGCCGCGGATGCAGATCTCGCCGGGCTGGCCGAGCGGGACTTCCTTGCCGTCGTCGTCGCGAATCGAGATTTCGGTCGACGACACCGGCAGGCCGATGGTGCCGGTGTACTCGGTCGCGGTCACCGGATTGCAGCTGACCACGGGAGAGGTTTCGGACAGGCCGTAACCCTCGACGATCGGCGTGCCGGTCTTCTCGTACCAGCGCTTCGCGACGCTTTCCTGGATCGCCATGCCGCCGCCATTCGCGACCGCCAGTTTCGAGAAGTCGAGCTGGTCGAAATCGGGATGATTCAGCATCGCGTTGTAGAGCGTGTTGACGGCCGGGAAGGTCGACACCGAGTAGCGCTTGAGCTCCTTGAACATGCCGCCGATGTCGCGCGGATTCGGGATCAGCAGCGCGGTACCGCCAGTGCGCATGGTCAGGAAGCCGCAGACGGTCAGCGCGAACACGTGATAGAGCGGCAACGCGGCGACCGTGATGTACTGCGACAGGCCCGGCACCTTGGTATAGGCCGGCGCATGCCACTCCTCCGACTGCAGCACGTTGGCGACGATGTTCCGCTGCAACAGCGTCGCGCCCTTCGCGACCCCGGTCGTGCCGCCCGTGTACTGGAGGAAGGCGACGTCGTCCGGGCCGAGCTTCGGCGCCGTGAATGTCTGGCGCGCGCCCTCGGCCAGCGCGGCATTGAAGCGCGTGAAGGACTTCAGTTGCCAGGCCGGCACCATCTTCTTCACCTTGCGCACGACGTAGTTGACGATCAAGCCCTTGAAGCCGAGCAGATCGCCCATCGCCGCCACGACGACATGCTTGACCGCCGTCTTGTCGATCACCGCCTGGAGGGTGGCCGCGAAGTTCTCGAGGATCACGATCGCTTCAGCGCCGCTGTCCGTCAGCTGATGCTCGAGCTCGCGCGGCGTGTAGAGGGGATTGACGTTGACCACCGTATAACCGGCGCGCAGCACGGCAGCAATCGCGACGGGATACTGAAGCACGTTCGGCATCATGATCGCGATGCGCGCGCCGCGCGCGAGGCCGCGCGACTGGAACCAGGCGCCGAGCTTGCGCGACATCGCATCGAGTTCGCCATAGCTCAACGACTTGCCCATGCAGATGAAAGCGGCCCGGTCGCGATACGAGCGGAAGCTCTCATCGAGCAGGTCGGGTACGGTCGGATAACGCGATGGATCGATTTCGGCCGGAACGCCGGGTGGGTACGATTTCAGCCAAATCTTGTCCATGCAACACGTCTCCTCACTGATTTTCGAATGGTCGTGCTAAAAACGCATCCTAGCCGCTCGGCTGCTTCGAAACAACCGGGTTAGACACTCCTTTCCAACTTCCGCGACGGGCTTGGCTCGTGTTCGACCCCGTTCACCGCGCTTTCGCCACGATTCCGACGCAGATCGAACGCGCGCCCTGCGCTTGCTCACCATCAAGCGCGCGCGACCTCGACCAGGCAGTCGTAGAAAGTCGCGGCGTTGCCGAGGTCGGTCAGCGCCTGGCTCGTCACCTGGTTGGCGTTGCAGCCGTCCGGCGCGAATTTCTTCCACCAGATCGACAGGCCAACCACGAGGCCACGGCGCGCCCGCTCGGTAACCACCGCGCGAGCCTGCATGGAACCGCGGTCGTTGAACACGCGCACCCTATCGCCCTCGACAATGTCTCGCGCAGCAGCATCGTCGGGATGCAGTTCGAGATGGGGTTCGCGCTCCGTCGCGCGAAGGCTCTCGATGTTGACGAAGGTGCTGTTCAGGAAATGGCGCGCCGGCGGCGAGATCATCGCGAGCGGATAACGTGCTGCCAACTCCGGGGCGCCATCCGGCGATTCGTGCGGCGGCAGGTAGTCAGGCACCGGATCGAGGCCCATTTGCGCGAGCCGCTCGCTGTAGAACTCGCATTTCCCGGAAGGCGTGCGAAATCCACCGTTTGCAAACGGCGCATCAGCCAGCTTCAGCTTTTGCCATCCGTTCTCTTTCAGCGCATCCCAATCGCAATCGAGTGCCGGATCATCCCAGCGCAAGGACACACGCGCAAGCGTTTCGTCGTCTTCATATAGGGCGGGCTCGGTCAGCTCCATCGCACGGGCGAAGCCGCGAAAGATCTCGGTATTCGGCCTCGATTCGCCGATCGGCGCGATCGCCGGCAGGTTGGCCATGACATAAGTGTGGCCGTAGGATTTATGGACGTCGAGGTGCTCGAGTTGCATCGTGGCCGGCAGCACGAGGTCGGCATAATCGGCGGTGTCGGTCTGGAAATGCTCCAGAACCACGGTGAACAGGTCCTCGCGGGCAAAGCCACGCGCCACCTTCACCGAATCCGGAGCCACCGCTACTGGATTCGAGTTGTAGACGATCAGCGCTTCGATTTTCGGGCCGAAGCCGGCATCGCCAGGATGTAGCAAGGCGTCGCCAATGGCGTTCATATTGATCGATCTCGGCAGCTTGTTCGGCCAACCCGGCAGCAGATCGGGACGGCCTAGCGCCGCTGAATTCACCGGCGCCCATTCCGACGCCGACAACAGCAAGCCGCCCGCGCGATCGCGCCAGGCACCGGTCAGCGCCGGCAAGCTCGCGATGGCCCGCGTAGCATTGCCGCCGCCTCGGGTTCGCTGCATCCCGTAGTTGAGGCGAATCGCCGATTTCCGGGTTTGACCGTAGATGCGAGCAAGATCGATGATTTCCGCTTCGGATACGCCACAGATTTCGGCCACGCGCGTAGGCGGATAGGACCAAGCCCGCGCCTTCAGTTCTTCGAAACCGTGCGTGTGGTCGCGCAGATAGGCGTGGTCGAGCCGGTCTTCCGTGATCAGTACATGCATCATGCCGAGCGCGAAGGCAGCATCGGTTCCCGGCCGAATCGCGATATGTTGATGACATTTGTCCGCGGTTAGCGAGCGATAAGGATCGATGGCGATCAGTCGAGCGCCGCGCCGTTTTGCTTCCTGCGCTCGCGTCCAGAAGTGCAGGCTCGAGGCGACGGGATTCGCGCCCCAGATCAGGATGAGTTCGCTTTCCTCGAAGAAGTCGACATGCATGCCCACGCTTGCGCCGTAGGTGTAGCGCAATCCGGCCGACCCCGCCGACGAACAGATCGTGCGCTCGAGACGCGAGGCACCAAGCACATTCATGAAGCGCTGGGCGAGGCTTTCGCCCTGGATCAAGCCCATGGTGCCCGCGTAGCTGTAAGGGACGATCGCCTCCGGCGCGCGCCGCGCGATTTCACCGAGTCGCTCGGCTACGATTCGATTCGCCTGGTCCCAGCCGATCGCTTCGAAGCGCCCTTCGCCCTTCGGCCCGATTCGCTTCAGAGGCGTATTCAGGCGCTCGCGATGATAGATTCGATCCGCGTAGCGACTGACCTTGGTGCAGAGCACACCTTGTGTCGGTGGATGATCGGGGTCGCCATTGACCTTGCTGACACGGCCCTCGCCGTCGATCGAAACGCGAAGCGCGCATGTGTCAGGGCAATCGTGCGGGCAGACGGCACGGGCGAATTCAACGGGGGCGTGCATGGAGCGCTCGACATTCGGACGAATGTGGCGATTCTACGCTGCGCTACTATCCAGCTGCTGAAAAGACAAAACCCCCGCTGCCTTTTGGGCAACGGGGGTTGTCATGAAGGGAAGCCTGACGATTACCTACTTTCACACGGGCAATCCGCACTATCATCGGCGTGGAGTCGTTTCACGGTCCTG